>CAZOKA010000165.1:0-5807 GCA_964580265.1 uncultured Rhodobacterales bacterium
GGTCATTGGGGTTGCGGTATTTCGGCACCGACGGCTTGCGCGCCTTGCGCCCGCCCGTCAGTTCCGAAAGGGAAAATCCCATTTCGCGCGCCTTTTCATCCAGTGCCGCAAGGGCCTGCTGTTTCTGGCGATCTTCATATGTATTGATGGCCTTGGTCACTTTCTTCTTGAGGTCTTTCAGCTCTTCCAGTGACAGGCGATCAAGATCAATAGCGTTCATTTCCATATCCACATTATTTCATCCACTCATTAATCTAGGATTAATATCTGGGTTCCGACACCCTCACAATAAGAATTTTTCGAGCAGCCACAGGTAAAAATATCTCAGGGACATTTCCATGGCGACAATCAACCACCCGACTGCGGTTCTATTTTTCATGGCGAAAGTTTCAGGAATTGAGCTTGGCGTTTGAATCCCGGAAACTCAAAAACAACTTTCTCGCTTTAATAAATTAAACTTGCAATCATAGGACGAACAACTATCCCGCAAGACTTCGATCTTCAATCAAACGAAAACGTCCATCCGCTCTTGCGGGGCGACCCCGAACACCCTGCGATAGCGTTCGATTTCATCCAAGGGCCCCATTGATTTCAATGGGTTGTCTGACAGTTTGACAGTAGGTTTCCCATTCGCCGACGCCGCCTTGCAGACCAGCGAAAAGGGCGCCAGCGCATCGTCAGGTGCCAACCCTCGAAAGTCATTCGTCAGGTAGGTTCCCCACCCGAACGAAACCCGCACGCGCCCCGAAAACCGGGCTTGCAAATCCATAATGCGATCCACGTCCAGGCCGTCGGAAAAGATCACCAACTTTTCGCGCGGGTCTTCGCCACGGGCGCGCCACCAGTCAATGGCGGCCTCCGCACCCGCAACCGGATCACCGCTATCAATCCGCATCCCTGTCCACCCCGCCAGCCAATCGGGCGCGTTTTCCAGGAACTCCCGCGATCCGAAAGTGTCCGGCAGGATAATACGCAGATTGCCGTCATGCTCTTCGTGCCAATCGGCCATGACCTTGTAGGGGGCGTCGCGTAATTCCTCGTCGGTTTCGGCCAGCGCCGCATAGACCATAGGCAACTCATGCGCGTTGGTTCCGATTGCCTCGATATCGCGTTTCATCGCGATATGGCAATTCGAGGTGCCGACGAATTTCTCGCCCAGCCCTTCGATCAGGGCCTGCACGCAGCGATCCTGCCACAGGTAGCTGTGCCGCCGCCGCGTTCCGAAATCCGCCAGCCGCAGCCCCTCCACGCCCTGCAAGGCCTCGACCTTCTCCCATAGCTTGGTCAGGGCCCGCGCATAAAGAACCTGCAATTCGAACCGCCCCATCTCGTTGAGAACGGCGCGCCCCCGCAGCTCCATCAACACCGCCAGCGCCGGGATTTCCCACAGCATCACCTCGGGCCACGCCCCTTCGAACGTCAGCTCGTATTGGTCGCCCACCCGCTCCAGGTGGTAGGGCGGCAGGCGCACACCCTCCAGCCACTCCATGAAATCGGGGCGGAACATCTGCCGCTTGCCGTAAAATGTATTGCCCCGCAGGTAGGTCGACTCCCCCCGCGTCAGCGACAGCGACCGGATATGATCGAGCTGCTCGCGCAACTCCCCCTCGTCGATCAACCGCGCCAAGGGCACATGACCCGCGCGGTTGATCAGGCTGAACGTGACCCGCGTGTCGGGCATGTTGCGAAACACCGATTGGCACATCAGCAGCTTGTAGAAATCCGTGTCGATCAAGGACCGCACCACCGGGTCGATCTTCCAACGGTGGTTCCAGACGCGCGTGGCGATATCGACCATGTCCATCCCTTTCCTCGGCCCTGCGCGCCCCTCGCGCGACCTGTCCAGACCAAGGCCTAGGCGGGGGGTGATGCCGCGTCAATGCCGCCCCTTGCGCAAAGGGCGCCGCCTGGCGTAAATCGCGCCCATGCATATTGTCGCCGCCCTATACCACTTCACCCGGTTCCCTGACCCCGCCGCGCTGCGCCCGCCCCTGCGCGAGCTGTGCGAGGCGCAGGGCGTGACCGGCACGCTCCTGCTGGCGCAGGAGGGGATCAACGGCACCATCGCCGGATCGCGCGCCGGGATCGACGCGGTGCTTGCCCATATCCGCGCGCTGCCCGGCTGCACCGACCTGGAATGGAAGGAAAGCACCGCCTCCAAGCCCCCCTTCGCCCGGATGAAGGTGCGCCTCAAGCGCGAGATCGTCACCATGGGCCAACCCGACGTTAACCCCCGCGCCAAGGCCGGCCGCTACGTCGCGCCGCAGGACTGGAACGATCTGATCCGCAGCCCCGATGTCGCCGTGATCGACACCCGCAACGATTACGAGGTCGCCATCGGCACGTTCGAGGGCGCCGTAGACCCCGAAACCAGCAGTTTCCGCGACTTCCCAAAATGGTGGGAGGAAAACAAGGACCGCTTCCACAACAAGCGGATCGCGATGTTCTGCACCGGCGGCATCCGCTGCGAGAAATCCACCAACTTCCTGCTCGGGCAGGGCGTGGAAGACGTCTATCACCTCAAGGGCGGCATCCTGAAATACCTCGAAGAGATGCCCGCCGACGATAGCACCTGGCAGGGCGAATGCTTTGTCTTCGATCGCCGCGTTTCGGTCGGTCACGGGCTGGTTGAGGGGCCGCACGAGCTGTGCCACGCCTGCCGCCGCCCGATCCTGCCCGAGGACAGGCAGCGCCCCGAATACGAACACGGCGTGTCCTGCCACCAGTGCATCAACGAGACATCCGCCCAGGACAAGGCGCGCTTTCGCGAGCGCCAGCACCAGATCGACCTGGCCCGCGCCCGCGGCGAAACGCATCTGGGCGGCGTGATCGGCGTCTGAAGCTCTCGCGTTAACATTTCCTAAACCCTTGGCGCATAGGCGTTAACCCTGTCTTGTTCGAGGGGCCGGCATGGTTTCGCACGCCTATACAGTCGCGTTCGAGGGCGTCAGCGCCCGCACCGTCGAAGTGCAATGCGCCGTCACCCCCGGCCTGCCCGCCTTTTCCATCGTCGGCCTGCCCGACAAGGCCGTGAGCGAGGCACGCGACCGCGTGCGCGCCGCGCTCAATTCCCTCGCCATCGCCCTGCCGTCCAAGCGCATCACGATCAACCTGTCGCCCGCCGACCTGCCCAAGGAAGGCAGCCATTTCGACCTGCCGATCGCGCTGGCCCTGCTGGCCGCGCTTGAAATCATCCCGCAGGACGCCGCGGCAGGCACCACCGCGCTTGGCGAATTGTCGCTGGACGGCGATCTTGTCCCGGTCACCGGCGCCCTGCCCGCCGCGATGGCCGCCGCGCGCGAGGATCGCATCCTGCTCTGCCCCCATGCCTCGGGGGCCGAGGCCGCGTGGGTCGGCGCAACACAGGTGATCGCGCCGCGCGGCCTGGCCGGGGTGGTGCGCCATTTCACCGGGCAGTCCCCGATCTCGCCGTCCGAGCCGGGCGAGGTTTTGCAAAGCACCGGCAGCCGCTGCCTGCGCGACGTCAAGGGGCAGGAACGCGCCAAGCGCGCGCTGGAAATCGCCGCGGCGGGGCGGCACCACCTGTTGATGGTTGGCAGCCCCGGATCGGGCAAATCGATGCTGGCCGCGCGCATGCCCGGCATCCTTCCCGACCTGACCGCCGCCGAGGCGCTGGATACCTCGATGATCCACTCGCTTGCGGGCCTTCTGGACGAGGGCGGCATTTCCCGTACCCGCCCGTTTCGCGAGCCGCACCACACCGCATCAATGGCCGCCATCGTCGGTGGCGGGCGCGGCGCCAAGCCCGGCGAAATCAGTCTCGCACATAACGGCGTGCTGTTCCTGGATGAATTCCCCGAGTTTTCGCGCACCGTTCTGGAAACCCTGCGCCAACCGATCGAGACCGGCGAAGTGATGATCGCCCGCGCCAATGCGCATGTGAAATATCCCTGCCGGTTCATGCTGGTGGCGGCCGCCAACCCTTGCAAATGCGGCTACCTCAGCGATCCGGCACGCGCCTGCTCGCGCGCGCCCGCCTGCGGCGAGGATTACATGGGCCGGATCAGCGGCCCGCTGATGGATCGGTTCGACCTGCGCGTCGAAGTGCCGCCCGTCGCCTTTACCGACCTTGACCTGCCCGCATCCGGCGACACCTCTCCCGCAGTGGCCGCCCGCGTGGCCCAGGCCCGCGCACGACAGCAGGGCAGGTTCGCGGACCACCCCGATGCGCACCTGAACGCCGATGCCGAGGGCAACACGCTCAGCGAAATCGCCACCCCCGACGCCGAGGGGCGCGCGCTCCTGTCGCGCGTGGCGGATCGGTTCGGCCTGTCGGCACGGGGCTATCACCGGGTCTTGCGGGTCGCGCGCACCATCGCCGACCTCGACGGGGATGAAAACGTATCGCACGCCCATGTGGCCGAGGCGGTCAGCTACCGATTGGCCGGCGCGAACGACGCCTGAACAAACACTGCAACCGCCCGCAGCGCCTCGCGCGCCTCCGGCAGCCAGCCATCGAACGCCTGCCAGACATGCGGCGCGTCCGCCCATGTCTGAACCATCACATCGCCGCCCTGCGCGCGCAGCCGCTCTGCCATGCGCAGCGTATCATCACGCAGGATCTCGGTTTCGGACACTTGCAACAACACCGGCGGCGGCTTGTCGAATTCGGCAAACAGCGGCGAGGCACGCGGATCGTCCCGCGGCACATCGCCAAGGTAAAGGCCGGCCAACTCGTCCAGCCGCTCGGCAGGCAAATAGGCGTCGCGCGCGGCGTTCTGCGTCATCGACGCGCCCGACCCCGTCAGATCGGTCCAGGGCGACAGGGCAAACGCCCCGGCCGGCCGCAGATCCTGTGCACAGCACCACGCCAGCAGCGCCAGCGCCAATCCGCCACCCGCGCTGTCACCTCCCAGAACGATGTCGCCGGGGCGGTATCCGGCCTCCAGCGCCTGCTGAAATGCGGCCTTCGCATCCTCGAACGCGGCGGGAAACCGCGCCTCGGGGGCCAGGCGATAGGCGGGCGCGCGCACTTCGATCCCCGACAGCTTGGCCAATCGCGCCAGCATCGGCGCGTGGGTGGCCGGGCTCCCGGCGATATAGCCGCCCCCGTGAAAGTAAAGGGTCACGCGCCGCGCCGCTGGCACGCCCACCGAAATGCGGGTGATCGGCGGTGCAACACCCCCCGCCGCACAAGGCAGGATCAACGCATACGGGGGCTGCCGAAACACCAACCGCGCGATCAGACGCAAATGCCCGCGCGCCTTCGTTGGCGGCCTGGTCCGGCTCAAACGCGGCTTGACCACGCCGCGCAACAATGCCGAGAACCACCGTATACGCAGACTTTCGGCCACGCGCTCAGCCTCCGCGCCGCGCCTCGATCGCCTGCCAGATCCGGCCCGCGACATTGACACCGTCGAAGCGCTCCAGCTCCTGGATGCCGGTGGGCGAGGTCACGTTGATCTCGGTCAGGTAGTCGCCGATCACGTCGATCCCCACGAATATCTGCCCCTTGTCCCTGAGCAACGGGCCGATCCGCTCGCAAATCTCAAGGTCGCGCGCGCTCATCTCCACCTTCTCGGGCCGCCCGCCCACGTGCATGTTCGACCGCGTCTCGCCAGCCGCCGGCACCCGGTTGATCGCGCCCACCGGCGCGCCATCCACAAGGATCACCCGCTTGTCCCCATTGGATACGTCCGGCAGGAATTTCTGCGCGATCAACGGCTCGCGCGAAAACCCGGTGAACAGCTCGTGCAACGACGACAGGTTCCTGTCGCTCTCGGTCAGGCGGAACACGCCAGCGCCGCCATTGCCGTAAAGCGGCTTGAGGATGATGTCGCCATGCA
>CAZOKA010000166.1:0-5793 GCA_964580265.1 uncultured Rhodobacterales bacterium
TCGTCGGCGCCCTGCAATTCGAGGTGCTGGCCAGCCGGATCGAGCTGGAATACGGTCTGCCGGTGCGGTTCGAGCCGACGCAGTTCACATCGGCCCGCTGGATCAGTGGCGACAAGAAGGAAATCGACCGCTTCACCGAAGCCAACAAAAGCCACATCGCCACCGACAACGACGGCGATGTCGTTTACCTCACGCGCCTGCAATGGGATATCGACCGGGTGGAACGGGACTATCCCGACATCACCCTGTCCGCGACAAAGGAAATGATGGTGTAGGGCAGGGGTCTGTCCCCTGCCCCCCCTGTCCCCTGCCGGTTCATTCTTCGGTCTTGGGCAGATTGTGCGCGATGCCCTTGTGGCAATCGATGCAGGTGGACGATCCGTCGGGGGCGTGCCCCTCAAGTGCGACAACCTCCATTTCCCGCCGCGAGCGGCGCCCCTGCTTTTCGAAATCCATCGCCTCGAAGCTGTGGCAGTTCCGGCACTCGCGCGAGTCCGTGCTTTTCATGGTTTCCCAGACATGCGCCGCCAGTTCAGCGCGCTTGGCTTCGAATTTCTCGGGCGTGTTTATGGTGCCGCGCAGCTTGTGATACAACTCGCCCGAAGCCTTGATCTTGCGCACGACCTTGGGCCCCCAGGCATGGGGCACGTGGCAATCCGAGCACGTGGCGCGCACGCCCGACGCGTTCTTGTAGTGCACGCTGGTCTTGTATTCCTGGTACACCGTATCGCGCATCTCGTGACAGGAAATGCAGAATTCCAAGGTGTTGGTCGCTTCCATCGCGGTATGAAAACCACCCCAGAAGATGATACCGCCGATACCACCGATCAGCAGCAGCACGCCCTGCCCGATCAGGACACTGGGCCGCGTGAACCAGTGCCACAGGCGCTTTGATAGTCTTAGCATTTGTTCAATTCCTCAAGGATAGCAGCGGCCGGGCGCCAATACCGCGCCCGACCGGGAACAGGCCGCCGAGAAACGGATTATTCCGCAGGCAGTTCCGCGTCGATATACGCAACCACATCCGCCGCGATCTGATGATCGAGGGCGCGCAGCGCCGGCATCGATTCCTTGGGCTGACCGTTGAGTACCTTGTGCATCACCTCCCAGGGGTTGCCGGTCAGCGACCCCAGCATCGGCATGTCCTTGGGCAACTTGCCGTCGGCCCCGTGACAGTTCGTACAAACTGTACGGTAAATCTGTCCGCCGCGGGCAGCGTCACCGACGATCTTGCCGTCCGTGATATACTCTGCGAAGTTGCTTTGCCCCTCGACGACGAAATTGGCGAGATCCTGCAACTCTTCGTCATAGAGGTAGTCGCCATACCCGTGCGCGTCGTCCTTGAGGATGGCCACCACGTCGGCCGGATCGGCGCCTTTCATGCCGTTGATCCCCTTGATCCCGCTGAAGTGCTTGCCGCTGGAATAGGCCCCGTCGGCGCCCATGCCGTCCCAACCGTGGCATTCCTTGCAGCGCCAGTTGCTACCCGGATCTTCGGCATATTTGGCGTCTTTCGGATACAGTTTGTGCGACTCGGCCGGAGCCTTGTCGTCGATCTCCTTGTACCACTTGTCATAGAGCCGCCCGCCGCGCGCGATCGAGCCCTCGTCGGCCGCGATCGCCATGCTCGAAGCTGCCATTCCCATGACCGCCGCTACGGCGGCCACGCGACCAATTGCTTTTGGTAAACTGGATTTCATATCTATTCTCCCGTTTTGCGCATCAAGTCCGCACAATCCACCCCAATTGCAGGACATGCGCGATATTATGCCCTGCGACAAACTGTGCACATGACCCAGATCAATTAACTAATTTTTTCAACGTGGATAACATCTATTCAAAAAATCTATTATTTGACACGCGCATGCGATGCCGGGCTCGGCCTATCGGGGTGATTGTTGCTTGCCCGGGACATGCCGCTCGGCCATTGTCGCGCCATGACTGAACGGGACCGGCCCATAAAAACAGGTGGGTTTCCTGCCATCGTCCACCATGGGGAGGTGCGGCGCGAACCGCGTGGCCATGGCACGGGCGGCAACCCAGCCCCCGTGCCGCGCCGCGCCAAAGCGCCCAGCGAGCCCCCGCGACTGCCGCGCTGGGGCGTTGTGTCCCTGGTGCAGGCGCCGCTGGAAGATGTTGCGCGCTTTGCAGCGCATCACCTGTCGCTGGGTGCAGAGCGATTGTATCTGCACCTGGATACGCCCGATCCGGCGGCGGCTGATTTCCTTGCGCAACATTCCTCGATCACGGTTGTCACCTGCGATGACGCCTACTGGAGCGCCCAGAGAAAACGCCGGATGAAACGGCACCAATTGCGCCAGCTCTGGATCGCGACGCAAACCTATCGCCACACCGATCTTGATTGGCTGGCGCATGTGGACGTGGACGAATTCATCCTGCCCCCTGCCCCACTGGAGCAAATACTGGCGGATGTAGATGAAGATATTGCCGCGGTTCTCATGCCCCCGATCGAACAACTGGCTGGCGGCGAAGACACCCTGTTCAAGACGACAGCACGCATGGCCGGGCGCCACAAATCCGTTCTCGAGGACATCTACCCGACATTCGGCCCCTACCTGCGCGGCGGCTATCTCAGCCACCTTGAGGGCAAGCTCATCGCCCGCACGGGCCTTCCCGAGGTCCGGCTGGGGTTGCACGCGCTTCTTTATCGCGGCGAGGCGGCCACCAATATCGCGCGCCGCGATGATCTGTACGTCGGTCACGCCCATGCCACCGATTGGAACAGCTTTCGCGACCGGCTTGATTTCCGGCTCGCGCACGGCTCTTACATGAAACGTGACGACAGCGGGTTTCGCCTGCATGACATGCTGGACTATCTGCGCAGCGAAGAGGGCGAAGACGGGCTGCGCAGCTTGTTTGCCGAGGTGTGCGAGGCAACGCCGACCCTTGTGAAGCGACTGCACGACAATGACATGCTGATCACGCGAAAGCTGGACCTTGATACCAGGGTTCGCGAAGTTTTCGGCGCCTTGCCGGGGGAGTAGACGAATGGACATGCCAAGATGGGGCCTTGTCGCCACGGTTCGCGCGCCCGCCGAAGAAATTCTGGATTTTGCCGCGCATCATCTCGATCTGGGCGCGCATCGGGTGTTCATTTACCTTGATGATGACAACCGGGCGGCCTTCGACGCGCTCAAGACGCACCCCAAGTGCCGCCCCATCCTGACCGATGCGCAGTATTGGCGCCGGCTGGGGATCAAGCGCCGCGCCAAGCACCAGTCGCGCCAGTTCGAAAATGCGCGCCATGCCTATGCGCGGGCCGGCGATGTGGACTGGCTGACCCATATTGACGTGGATGAACTGCTCTGGCCCGAACGGGACTTGGCCACGCAATTGGCCGGGCTGCCACCCGATTGCCTGTGCGCGCGTATGCGCCCAGTCGAGGCGCTGGCCCCGGACGGGGACGCCGGCGCGGTGACGCATTTCAAGGCCTGCGCCGCTGATCGCCCGACGCGCCGCCACCAAACCCGCGATGTGTATGGAGAATTCGGCGCGGTCCTGAACGGCGGTTTTCTCAGCCATGTCGCGGGCAAGATGATCTATCGCACCGGCATCCCCGATCTGCGCGTGCAGATACATAACGTGTTCCAGGGCGACCGCATGAACCCCGGCCAATGCACGCTGGACGAAACCGAGTTGCTGCACCTGCACGCGCCCGGTTGGCAGCGGTTTCAGGACGCGCTGGCCTACCGGCTTGAAAAGGGATCATACCGCGCCGAATTGAAACCGGGCGCACCGCGCGAAGAGGGCGGGATGACCATGCACGAGCTGCTGACCCACCTGATCGACGAGGGGGGGACGGACCTGCTGCACAGGTTTTTCCGCGAGGTCTGCACCGCGACGCCCGCGCTGCGCGCCCGGCTGTCGCAACATGGCCTGCTGCGCAGCTACACGCTGAACCTCGCGCGAAAACGCGAAAGGCAGTTCCCGACAACGTCGTAACCGTCCAGCATGCCGGAAAAGAATCCGCGTTTTCCATCTACCGTCCCCGCCATCGCGACAATGGCGCGGTTCCGCGCAGGTCACGCGCGGCTTTCATTGACGGCACTGCCCCTTTAGGGTAAGCCGCGTTCGTGGGTCGCATATGTGGAACAACCACGGGGCCATCCGGGCCCGACCCAAACCAGACGCTACGGGCCGAAACGTGTCCGTAAACGACGGATACAAATGATAAAATTCTCCGATCTTGATCTGAACCCCAAGGTTCTGAAAGCCATTGCCGATGCCGGCTACGAAACCCCGACCCCAATTCAGGCGGGGGCGATTCCGCCTGCGCTGAAGGGGCGCGACGTTCTTGGCATCGCGCAGACCGGCACCGGCAAGACCGCCGGCTTTACCTTGCCCATGCTGTCGCTGCTGGCGCGTGGACGCGCGCGTGCGCGCATGCCGCGCTCTCTGGTGCTGTGCCCGACGCGGGAGCTGGCCGCGCAGGTGGCCGAAAACTTCGATACCTATTCCAAGTATCTCAAGCTGACCAAGGCGCTGCTGATCGGCGGTGTCAGCTTCAAGGAGCAGGACAAGCTGATCGACAAGGGCGTCGATGTGCTGATCGCCACGCCCGGCCGGCTGCTGGACCATTTCGAGCGCGGCAAGCTGCTGCTCACCGGCGTTCAGATCATGGTCGTGGACGAGGCGGACAGGATGCTCGACATGGGGTTCATCCCCGATATCGAGCGCATCTTCAGCCTGACCCCCTTTACCCGGCAGACGCTATTCTTCTCGGCCACCATGGCGCCCGAGATCGAGCGGATCACCAACACCTTCCTGTCCGCCCCCGAGCGGATCGAGGTGGCACGACAGGCCACCGCCTCCGAGAAGATCACGCAGGGCGTGGTCATGTTCAAGGCAAGCCGCAAGGACCGCGAAGCCACCGAGAAACGCAAGCTTCTGCGCGAGTTGATCGAGCGCGAGGGCGACAAGTGCCGCAACGCCATCATCTTTTGCAACCGCAAGATCGACGTGGACGCAACCGCCAAATCGATGAAGAAATACGGCCTGGATGCGGCCCCGATCCATGGCGATCTTGAACAGTCGCAGCGCACCAGGACACTGGACGCGTTCCGCGACGGCACATTGCGTTTCCTCGTTGCCTCGGACGTGGCCGCGCGCGGGCTCGATATCCCCGACGTCAGCCACGTGTTCAACTTCGACGTGCCCAGCCATGCCGAGGATTACGTGCACCGGATCGGCCGCACAGGCCGCGCGGGCCGCGACGGCACCGCGATCATGATATGCACGCCGCGCGACGAAAAGAATTTCGAGGATGTCGAGCGCCTGCTGCAAAAGGAAATACCGCGGCTCGACAACCTGATGAAACCGGCAGGCGGCGTCGCGGCGGACAAACCCGACGATGACGCGGACAAGGGCAAGGAAGACGCGCCCAAGCGCAGCCGCACACGCAGCCGCAAGCCGAAACAGGCAACAGCCGAAGAGGCGGCCAAGCCCGCCGTTCCCGAGGCGCAGCCGGAACAGCAGCCCGCCGAGGAAAAGCAGCCAGAGGCCGCAGCCCCCGCCGCCCCCGAGGCGCAGGAAACCGCCAAGCCCGACACCGCCAAACCCGCCGAAGACAAAAAGGCCGGCGATGCGCCCAAGGGCCGCAATCGCGGCAAATCCGGCGGCAAGGACAAGGGCCAGTCAGGCGGCGGCAACAAGGTTGTCGGCATGGGCGATCACATGCCCACCTTCATCGCGCTCAGCTTCGAAGAACGCCGCGCCAACTGATCCGGCATCCATCGGATGACCAAAGGCCCCCGGTGCAAGCCGGGGGCCTTT
>CAZOKA010000167.1:0-5759 GCA_964580265.1 uncultured Rhodobacterales bacterium
CATCTGCCGCGCGGCGTTGTTGAGGTGATCGTCGCCGCGGATCACGTGGGTCACGCCCATGTCGTGATCGTCCACCACGACAGCCAGCATGTAAACCGGCGTGCCATCGCCGCGCAGAAGCACCATGTCATCCAGTTGGTCATTGCGAATGCGTACATCGCCCTGCACCTGGTCCCGGATCACGGTTTCGCCGTCGCGCGGGGCCTTGATGCGGATCGCGAAAGGCGCGTCGGGATGCGTGGCCGGGTCGGCATCGCGCCAGGGGCTGTGGAACAGGGTCGAGCGGCCCTCGGCGCGGGCCTGTTCGCGGAAAGCGGCGATTTCTTCGGAGGTGGAGAAGCACTTGTAGGCTTTCCCCTCGTCCAGGAGTTGCATGGCGACCTCTGCGTGGCGCTCGGCGCCGGCGGCCTGGCTGACGACGTCGCCGTCGTGATCGAGACCCAACCATTTCAGCCCCGACAGGATCGCCTGCGTCGCCTCGGGGGTTGAGCGGGCACGGTCGGTATCCTCGATGCGCAGCAGGAACTTGCCGCCGCGCCCACGCGCGAAAAGCCAGTTGAACAGCGCCGTGCGCGCACCGCCGATATGCAGGAAACCGGTGGGCGAGGGGGCGAAACGAGTGACGACCTGGTCGGACATGGGGCGGGTTAACCTTTCGGTAAGGGTGTAGCGCGTAGCGTTGGAGCCTGTCTAGCGAGGCACCGGAGCGGGGGCAAGAGTTGCAGATAAGCGCCGCCATCGGGTCCGCGATCCTGCGTCAGCGCGGTCACCTGTTCCCATGGGTTCCGGTTTTCCTGGCGACGGGTATCGGCGGGTATTTCGCGGCGCCGGTGGAGCCGGACCCGCCATATCTTGTTGCAGCCGCCATTGTCGCGGCAGTGCTGGCGATTTTCGCGTTGCGCAGCGGGCCGAAGATTGCCCCGGCGCTTATCGCGCTGGTTTTGCTGCTGTCGGGGCTGTGCCTTGCGGGCGCGCGTGCACATATGGTCGCCGCGCCGGTGATCGAGTGGCGCTACTACGGTCCGATCGCGGGGCGGATCGTGGCGATAGATCGCTCTGGTTCAGATGCGGTGCGCCTGACGCTGGACCGGGTCGTGCTGCTTGATACCGCGCCACGGCGCACGCCGCGGCGGGTGCGGGTCTCGCTGCATGGCGCGCAGGGGTTTTTCGCGGCGCGCCCCGGGCAGAGCGTTGCGATGACCGGCCACCTCGCGCCGCCCTCGGGCGCGGTCGAGCCGGGGGGCTTTGATTTTCGCCGCCATGCCTGGTTCAACCGGCTGGGCGCGATCGGGTACACGCGCACGCCCGCGGTTCTGATGAGTCCGGCGCCGCGCCATGCGCTGCTGCTGTCGCGGGCGCGAATGGCGCTGTCGGCACGGGTGCAGGCCGCCCTGCCGGGCGAAACCGGCGCGTTTGCCGCGGCGATCATGACGGGTGACAGA
This sequence comes from uncultured Rhodobacterales bacterium, assembly GCA_964580265.1. GTDB lineage: Bacteria > Pseudomonadota > Alphaproteobacteria > Rhodobacterales > Rhodobacteraceae > Sediminimonas. The sequence goes on from CAZOKA010000167.1 coordinate 1,443, forward strand.
TCGGGCATCGGGCAGGGCACGCTGGAGGCGTTGCGGATCTCGAACCTGGCGCATCTGTTGGCGATTTCGGGGCTGCACATGGGGCTGTTGGCCGGTGTGGTTCTGGGATCGCTGCGCCTGCTCTTCGCGATGGTTCCGGTGGTTGGCCTGCGGGTGCCGGCACGGAAGTTGTCGGCGGGCGGGGCGCTGTTGGCCGCGGCCGGATACCTGGCCCTTTCGGGGGGCAACGTGGCGACCGAGCGCGCCTTTGTCATGGTCGCGGTGATGCTGGTCGCGGTGATCGTGGACCGGCGCGCGATCAGCCTGCGCGCGGTTGCGGTGGCGGCGATCATCGTGTTGCTTTTGCGGCCCGAGGCATTGCTTGGGCCGGGTTTTCAGATGTCCTTTGCGGCGACCACGGCGTTGGTGGCGGTATTCGGCTGGTTGCGCGATCACGCGCCCGGAACGGCTCCGAGATGGGCCCGCCCGGCGCTTGCGGTGGTGTTGTCGTCGCTGATCGCGGGCCTGGCGACGGCGCCGGTGGCGGCAGCGCATTTCAACCAGGTCGCACGTTACGGCCTTGTCGCCAACCTGCTGTCGGTGCCGTTGATGGGCCTGATGGTGATGCCGGCGGCGGTGTTGGCGGCATGCCTGATGCCGCTTGGCCTGGAGGCGCCGGCGCTGTGGGTGATGGGCGGCGGGCTGGACTGGATCCTGGGCGTGGCGCATCGGGTCGCCGACTTGCCGCAGGCGCGCGGCGCGGTCGTTTCTCCGGGCGGCGTGGTGCTGCCGTTGCTGGCGCTCGGGGCGTTGTGGTGCATCCTGTGGCAGGGGCGTGCACGGTTGGCCGGGTTGCTGCCGATGGCGGCGGCATTCGTGTTGTGGACCCAGGTCGAGCGACCCGCGATCCTGATCTCGGGCGATGGCGGGCTGGTTGGAGTGATGACGCCGCAGGGGCGCGCCCTGAGCCACCCGAAGGCAAGCGGATTCGTTGCGCGCAACTGGTTGGAAAACGATGGTGACAGCGCCGATCAAGTCAGTGCGGCCGCGCGTTGGCGCGATCCTGTGGCGGCGCCGGGCAAGGCCACCGCGCAGGGTGGGCGGCTGCTCCATGTGCGCGGCAAGCGTGCGGCGCAGGAGTTGACGTGCCAGGACGGGGATTGGGTGGTGATGAATGTGTCGGCCCCCGAGCGCGACCTGCCTTGCCGGGTGATTGACGCAGCGTACCTGCGCGAAAGCGGTGCGCTCGCCATCCGGGCGGGCGATATCCGCAGCGCCGCGAGTGTCACGGGCCTGCGGCTCTGGTCACGCGGGCGGCGGCGGCGGCGAATGGCGGATCAGTAGGTGCGGATCAACCCGACGAGACGGCCCTGAATCTTGACCTGGTCTTCGGGCAAAAGGCGGGTTTCATAGGCCGGGTTCGCGGCTTCGAGCGCGATGGCCCCGCCACGGCGGAAGAACCGTTTCAGCGTTGCCTCGTGATCGTCGATCAGGGCGACGACGATGTCGCCATTGTCGGCGGTCGCGGTTTCGCGGATCACGACCACATCGCCATCGTTGATGCCCGCATCAACCATCGAATCGCCCCGCACCTCGAGCGCGTAGTGATCGCCCTGCGCGCTAAGCATGGCGTCGGGCACGGCGATGCTGCGCTCGGCGTTGCTGATCGCTTCGATCGGGACGCCGGCGGCGATGCGGCCCATGATTGGCAGATCGCGCGCCATGGTAGCGGTTTCCAGTGACATGGCATCACGCGGGCGCGATGTGCGCGCTGCGTCGCCTTCGATCACCTCGGGTGTGAAGCCGCCGGAAGCCTGAGCTGAAGCCGGACCAGACAGGATTTCAGGCAGCTTGACGATTTCCAGCGCCCGCGCGCGATGCGCAAGACGGCGGATGAAGCCGCGTTCCTCAAGCGCCGTGATCAGCCTGTGAATGCCGGATTTGGAGCGCAGGTTCAGCGCCTCTTTCATTTCGTCGAAACTGGGCGGGACACCGTCGCGTTGAACGCGTTTATGTATGAAATTCAACAAGTCGATCTGTTTGCGTGTCAGCATGGCGTCGCATCCTTGGGCACATCAATATTGGTTTGTTCTACGCATGTTCCCGTTTTGTGTCAACAGCGCGGCCGGTTTCGGTCAGATCTGGATATAGTCCACACGTTCGCCGGGCGCGCGGGGACCGTCGCCTATCGGGCGTGGCAAAAGCGCGTTGGCCTGGGCCAGGACACTGAGCAGGGCGCTGTCCTGTGTCGGGAAGGGGGTGATGCGGCCCTCGCTGACATGGGCGCGCATGAAATGCTGGCGCGGGCCGTTTTCGGGCACGCTGCCCTCAAGCGTGGCGTGCAGGCGCGCGGGGGCGCGCGGCGGCAGGCCCAGCATGGCGTGGATCATCGGGCGCAGGAACAAAACGCCGCACACGATCGCCGACACCGGGTTGCCGGGCAGGCCCAGCATCGCCGCGTCGTCCAGGCGCCCGGCCATGAGCGGCTTGCCGGGCCGCATTGCCACCTTGTAGAACGAACGCGCCATTCCGAGATCCGCCGCCACCTTGCCGACAAGGTCGTGATCGCCCACCGAGGCGCCGCCGATGGTCACCACCAGGTCCGCGCCGCGTGCGAGGTCAAAGGCGGTGATCAACGACTCCTCGCTATCGCGGGCAATGGGAAGAATCCGCGCGTGCGCGCCGGCCTCTTCGGCCAGAGCCTTTAGCCCGAAGGTGTTGGACGCGATGATCTGATCCGGGCCAGGCGCCTCGCCCGGCATGACCAGTTCATCTCCGGTCGAGATCAGCGCGATTTCGGGGCGACGGGAAACCGGTACGCGCGGCACGTTCATCGCGGCCAGTAGCGCAATGTCGGCGGGGCTGAGCCGCCGGGGCGCATCCATCGTGTAGCCGATGGTGAAATCGGCCCCCGCAGCGCGCACATGGGCGTTGGTGCCGGGTGTGCCGGTGATCACCACCGCGTTCCCATCGCGGGTGCAATCCTCCTGGATGACGACGCGGTCCGCGCCTTCGGGCATGGGGGCGCCGGTAAAAATGCGCACGGCTTGGCCGCTCGACAAGGGGCTGTCGAAACGCGCGCCGGCGGCAGCTTCGCCGATCACGGCGAATTGCGCGCCGGGGGTCAGATCGGCGCTGCGGATCGCGTAGCCGTCCATCGCGGAGGCGGCGAAGGGGGGCTGATCGCGGCGTGCGCGTTGCTGTCGGGCAAGGACGCGACCCGCCGCATCGGCCAGCGGCACCTCTTCGGCGCCAAGCGGCGAAACCAGAGCAAAGAGGTGCTCCAGCGCTTCATCCACGGTGATCATTCCGCTTCGTACCTTCCTGATTTTCCGCCATCTTTCAAGGTCACGCGAATGCCGCCGATCTCCATCGCGCGGTCCACGGCCTTGGCCATGTCATAGACGGTCAGCGCGGCGGTGCTGGCGGCGGTCAGCGCCTCCATCTCGACGCCGGTTTGGCCCGATGTCTTGACCGTGGCCGAGATGCGGATGCCGGGCAGGCCGGCGTCGGGGGTCAGATCAACCGCGACGCGCGTGATCGGTAGCGGGTGGCATAGCGGGATCAGGTCGGAGGTGCGCTTTGCCCCCATGATCCCGGCCAGACGGGCTACGCCCAGCACATCCCCCTTTTCGGCGCGGCCTTCGTTAATGATATCAAGCGTTTGCGGCGCCATCTTGATCCAGCCTTCGGCAGTGGCGATACGCGCGGTCACGGGTTTTCCCGAGACATCGACCATGTGCGCCTGCCCGGACTCGTCGAAATGTGTCAACCCTGCCATCACATGCCCCCCGGCGTAAGCGGATTACTGAGCAGCGCGCGCGTGGCCTGCGCGACATCCGGCTGTCTCATCAGGCTTTCGCCGATCAGGAAGGCGCGCACGCCGTAGCGGGCCATATCGGCCAGATCGTCAGGCGTGGACAGGCCGGATTCGGCAATGATCATCCGGTCCGTCGGCACCTGCCGTGACAGTTGGCGCGTGGTGTCGAGGCTTGTCTCGAAGGTGTTGAGATCGCGGTTATTGATGCCGATCATGTGCGAGTCGAGCTGCTCCGCGCGGGTCAACTCGTCGGCGTTGTGCACCTCGATCAGCGCATCCATGCCCCATTGGGCCGCGGCGTCTTCCAACTCCTTGGCCTGTGCATCGCTGACGCTGGCCATGATGATCAGGATGCAATCGGCGCCAAGTGCGCGGGCCTCGGCCACCTGGTAGGGATCATACATGAAGTCCTTGCGCAAGGCGGGCAGGTCGCAGGCGGCGCGAGCCTTGGTCAGATAGCTCTTGTCACCCTGGAAGCTGGGTGTATCCGTCAGCACGCTGAGGCAGGTGGCGCCGCC
>CAZOKA010000168.1:0-5758 GCA_964580265.1 uncultured Rhodobacterales bacterium
CGCATGAAGGTCAACCTTCAGTCGTCCTACACCAACGGGCTGAAACGGCAATACGCACGCGGCGAGATCAACGTGATCCTGACCACCGAGGCGGGTCTGGATGCCGATGGCGAGACCCTGGACGAGGTGCCCTTGCGCTGGATCGGGGCGCCTGGCGGCAGCGCGTGGAAGCGGCGTCCGCTGCGCCTTGCCTATTGCCGCTATTGCAAGTTCCGCGACGGTGATATCGCGCAATTGGACGAAGCGGGGATCGACTGGGAAATGGCAGTGGATTCGGAATCCGACCGCACCATCGAGGCCACGGTCAGCGCCGATCTGGCAATCACCTCGATGCTGGAGGGGCACGAGCCGCCCCACCTGGAATGCATCAATACCGGGGGCGGGCTGCCCGATCTAGGCATGCAGAAGATCAACCTTTATGGCGGAAAGGCACGCGACGAGATCCAGCGCGCGCTGTGCGCGATGATCCGCGAGGGGTTCGCGGCCCGCTGAGCGGCGGCCCCTTCATCTTGCCAAAAATACTCCCGCCGGAGGCGTCCGCGCTTTCTGCCCGGCGCTGCGTCAGGGGGTGATCACCACCTTGCCGGTGGCGCGCCGTTCGCGCAGCAGGGCCAACCCCTCTTCGGTGCGCTCCAGCGGCAGGACGTGGCTGACATGGGGTTTGATGCGCCCCTGCTGGTACCAGTCAAGCAGGGTTCGCAGGCTGCCGGTCAGCACCTCGGGCCGGAATTTCAGGTAGCCGCCCCAGTAGAGGCCCAGCACGCTGAGGTTCTTGACCAGCAGGTGATTGGCGGGGATTTGCGGCACCTCGCCGCTGGCGAATCCGATCGGCAGCAGGCGCGCCTCGGGGTTGCAGGCGCGAAACGCGGCCTGCCATGCCGCGCCGCCGACCGGATCATAGACCACGTCGGCACCGCCAAGGGCACGCACCTCGGCGCGGATGTCCTGCGCGGCGGCGTCGATCAGGTGATCGGCCCCGGCTTGTGCCGCAACGGCGAGCCTGTCCGCGCCGCGCGCGCAGGCGATCACGGTCGCGCCCATCAACTTGCCGATTTCCACCGCCGTCAGGCCCACGCCGCCCGCCGCGCCCAGCACCAGAAGCGTCTCGCCCGGTTGCATCCGCGCGCGGTGGTCCAGCGCGACATGACTGGTGCCATAAGCGATCTGGAATGCCGCGGCGTCGGTGGCGGGCATGTCGTCGGGCAGGGGCACGGCGCGGGCCGCGTCGAAGCATCCCCACTCGGCCAGCCCGCCCTGCCCGCCGAACACCGCGACGCGGGTGCCCGGTGCGGGGCCTTGCACGCCGGGGCCGAGGGTGTCGACGGTGCCGGCCACCTCCATCCCCAGGGTAAAGGGCGGCTCCGGGGTGTCCTGGTACTGCCGCTTGAGCATCAGCAGATCGGCGAAGTTCAGGCCGCACGCCTCGATTCGCAGGCGTAGCTGTCCGGGGCCGGGTGTGGGGCGGTCGATCTGGAGCAATGCACCGGGCGACTCGCTATCGGGGATATGAAAGGCGCGCATGGATACTCTTTCGGGTTGTTGGGCCGGGATGTAATTAGGCGCGCTCGAACGCGGGTGTCAAACATCTGCGGGGCCACCCCGCCGAGGCGGAAGTTGGCACGCGGACGGGGTGAAAGTGGTGCAAAAGTATAGGGTTCCACGGATTCGGTGCATTTTCCTGCTTGGGCGGCTAAAACCATTGGCCATAAGCACAAAAGCGTTTGAGGCAGGATTGAATTGCGGCAGAAGCTCGTCGGGGTGCCGGGTGGTCGCACGAAGCGCCGCGATGCCTGAATTTTTGCGAGGAGAAACAATATGCCACATCCGGTGGATCGTCACGTTGGACAACGAATTCGGCAGCGGCGCTGGCAGGTCGGCGTAACGCAGGGCCAGTTGGCCGAGAAGGTCGGGATCAGGTTCCAGCAGATCCAGAAATACGAGACCGGCGCAAACCGTGTCAGCGCATCGCGCCTGTGGGACATTGCCGAGGTGCTGGACGTGCCGGTAAGCTATTTCTTCGAAGATATGGACGAAGGCCCCCCCCCCGACGAGGCAGGCTTTCGCATGTCCGCGCCGCGTGCCGGAGAAATCCGGGACAAGGAAGCGATGGACCTTGTGCGCTCGTACTACGCGATCCCGCCCAGCCAGCGGCGGCGATTGTTCGATCTCGCGCGGGTGTTGTCCAGCGCCGCTTGAGCATGGCGTCCGCGCAGGGTAGGCAGACCCCGCAGCGGCAGGGGGCAGGGCCATGACACGAGCGGATGAAGCGGAACTCAGGCAGGTGGCCGAGCAGGTGGCAGACGCCGCGCGGGCGGCGGTGCTGCCGTGGTTCCGGGCGCAGGAGCTGACAGCCGACAACAAGCTGTCGGCCGGGTTCGACCCGGTGACCGAGGCTGACCGGGCGGGGGAACGCGCGATGCGCGAGGTTCTGGGCCGCTTGCGCCCCGATGACGCGGTGATCGGCGAGGAATTCGGCGCCACGGCGGGGCAAAGCGGCCTGACCTGGGTGCTGGACCCGATCGACGGCACGCGCGGGTTCCTGTCTGGCACGCCGACATGGGGCGTTCTGATCGCGGTGGGGGATGCGGGCGGCCCCATCTATGGCGTGATCGATCAGCCCTATATCGGCGAGCGGTTTCGCGGCGGTCTGGGCGTGGCGGCGATGGACGGGCCGCTTGGCGCGCGGGCGCTGTCGGTGCGCGGTGACAGGCCGCTGGACCAGGCGATCTTGTTCACCACCTTTCCCGAGCTGGGCACCGGGGCCGAGGGCGCGGCCTTTGCCGAGGTGGCGGCGCGGGCGCGGCTGACACGCTATGGCATGGATTGCTACGCTTACGCGCTGCTGGCGGCGGGGCAGATCGATTTGGTGATCGAGGCGGGCCTGTCGGATTACGACATCCAGGCGCCGATGGCGGTGATCGAGGCCGCAGGCGGTATCGTGACCGATTGGCGCGGCGGGCCGGCACAGCATGGCGGCCGGGTCGTCGCCGCCGCCGGGCGCATGCAGCACGATGCCGCGCTGGAGGTGTTGGCCAAGGTGCCTGCCTGAGCCAGCAAGGCAATCGCGTATGGCCTGACATTGTTTTGCGCGCCGGGGCGCGCAGCGTCCCGGCATGCGCCCGCCTGCCCGCCTGCGCGCATGAGTGTGCTGCATCTTGATCGCGCGGCGTGTTGCGGGGCATGGTAAGCGGACAGGCCGCGCGGCTCTTGGCCCTTTTCCGCCGCGCGGACGGGTATTAACCGGATGAGGGGGCGTTTGCGGCCGGAAGGGGGCGTGCGATGCCTGAAACACTGATCCGAAATGCCGACCTGGTTATCACGATGGACGATGCGCGGCGCGAGTTGAACGGCGCGGATATCGTGATCGGCGGCGGCGTGATCGAGGCGGTCGGCGCGAACCAGAGCGCCGAGGGGCGCACGGTGATCGACGCGCGCGGCTGCGTGGTGACGCCGGGATTGGTGAACACGCATCACCATTTGTTCCAGACGCTGACCCGCGCGGTGCCCGGCGCGCAGGACGCGCTTCTCTTTGGGTGGTTGCAGGCGCTCTACCCTGTCTGGGCGCGGTTCGGCCCCGAGGAAATGCGCGTCTCCGCGCTGACGGGGCTGGCGGAGCTGGCCCTGTCGGGGTGCAGCCTGAGTTCCGATCACATGTACCTGTTTCCCAATGGCGCGCGTCTCGATGACACGATCGAGGCGGCGGCCGAGGTCGGGATGCGGTTTCATCCCACCCGCGGCGCGATGAGCATCGGCCAGAGCGCGGGCGGATTGCCGCCCGATACGCTGGTCGAGGGGGAGGCGGCGATCCTGGAGGATTGCATCCGGGTGATCGACCGCTACCACGATGCGGGCGAGGGGGCGATGTGCCGGGTGGGCGTGGCGCCCTGCTCGCCGTTTTCGGTCAGCCGCGACTTGATGCGCGAGGCGGCGCACCTGGCGCGGGACAAGGGGGTGATGCTGCACACTCACCTGGCCGAGAACGACGAGGACGTCGCCTATTCCCTCGCGACATTCGGGTGCCGGCCGGGGCAATATGCGCAAGATTTGGGATGGACCGGGCCGGACGTGTGGCACGCCCATTGCGTGAAGCTGGACGCGCCCGAGATCGCGCTGTTTGCCAAGACCGGCACCGGGGTGGCGCATTGCCCCTGTTCCAACTGCCGCCTTGGCAGCGGCATCGCCCCGGTGCGGGCAATGCGGCGCGCGGGGGTGAAGGTGGGCCTGGGCGTGGACGGATCGGCCAGCAACGACAGTGGCAACATCGCAGCCGAGGCACGGCAGGCGATGCTGTTGCAGCGGGTGGCGCAGGGGGCAAATGCCATGAGCGCGCGCGCGGCGCTGGAGATCGCGACGCGGGGCGGGGCGGATGTGCTGGGCCGGCCCGATTGCGGGCGGATCGCGCCGGGCAAACGCGCCGATATCGCCATCTGGGACATGCGCGGCGTGGACAGCGCCGGAAGCTGGGACATCGGCGCGCTGCTGCTGGCGGGGCCGGTGCGGGTGCGCGACCTGCTGGTCGAGGGGCGACAGGTGGTGCGCGATGGGCACATGGCGACGCTGGACATGGACGCAGTTCTGAGCCGCCAGCGCGCGTTGGCGGCGGCACTGGCCAGCGCCGCCTGAGCGGGCGCTCACATCTCGCGGCGCAACCACTCCATCACGGCGGGGCGCACCGATTGTTCGCCGCTGTGCATGGCGGTCTGGATCACGTCGCCCAGCGCGACAAGATCGACGCGGCGCAGCATATGCTTGACCGGCCCGATCGAAGCGGGGCGCATGGACAGGGTGCGCATCCCGATGGCGGCCAGGCACACGGCCTCGACGGGGCGGCCGGCATCCTCGCCACAGAACGACAGATCGGTGCCGGTGTCGGTGCAGCGTTTCACGATGTCTTGCAGGAAGGTCAGGAAGCTGACGTTCAGGGTGTCGTAGCGTTTGCGCACGCGCTCGTTCTCGCGGTCGGCGGCAAAGAAGAACTGCTTGAGGTCATTCCCGCCGATCGACAGGAAATCGACCTCGTGGAAAAACTTGTCAGGGGCGAAAGCCAGCGACGGGGTTTCCAGCATCGCGCCGATTTCCATGCTTTCAGGCAGGGTATGACCAAGGATGCGTTCGCGGGCGATGGCCTTGTCCATCTCGGCCTTGGCGGCCTTGTATTCCTCGTATTGCGCGACAAAGGGGAACATGACGGTCAGTGGCCGGCCATCGGCGGCGCGCAGCAGCGCCTGCAACTGCATCCGCATGACGCCGGGCTTGTCCAGGCCGACACGGATCGCCCGCCAGCCAAGCGCGGGGTTGGGCTCGTCGTTGGGCTTCATGTAGGGCAGCACCTTGTCCGAGCCGATATCGAGCGTGCGAAACACCACCCGTTTGCCATGCGCAGCATCCAGAACGCGGGCATAAAGCGCGCTGAGTTCCGAACGCTTGGGCATCTGGTTGCGCACGAGAAACTGCAACTCGGTGCGGAACAGGCCAACCCCTTCGGCGCCTGAGTTTTCAAGGCTGGGCAGGTCGGCCATCAGCCCGGCGTTCATATGCAGGCCGATACGGGTGCCGCACAATGCCTCGGCCGGTTTGTCGCGGATCGAGGCGTAGCGTTCCTGCGCCTGGGCCTGCATGGCGATCTTGTCGCGGAATGCGGCGGCGACGGTTTCATCGGGGCGCAGGTGCACGATGCCCTGATCGCCGTCGATCAGGATGTGATCGCCGTTCAGCGCCTCGGTCGTGATATTGCCCGCGTGGATCACCAGCGGGATCG
>CAZOKA010000169.1:0-3999 GCA_964580265.1 uncultured Rhodobacterales bacterium
GGTGGGTGCCGGCGATTATCGCGGTGATCATCGCGGTGCTGTTCTTCCTGCTGTTCTGGGACAAGATGGAAAACCACGACGAGAAGGAAGTCGTGAGCGAAGCGGATGCGGCGGCGGCGGCGGTGTCTCGACCCCGTGGAACAATTCCGGCTCAAGGAACCACGCTAGCAGCGTTTCCTCCTCTTGCGACAAGAGGCCAAGCGCCGCCGATGTGTCCAGCACCAGTGCGGCATTGGCCCACTGCCCACCCCGCGCCAGGCAGAAGATGCGCGCCGCCTGTGACTGGGTCAGGTCCGGCCGGCCACGTAAGGTTTGGCAAGTCTCGTCCTCTTGTCCGGTCAGAAGGGTCGCATCGAACCACAAATCGAACAGGCCGGGGCGCTCGGGTCCGGCACGATCTAGCAGGGCCATCGCTGGCTCCAGTGCGCCCAGATCCATCAACTTCTCGATCCGGGCCTGAAGAAACTGGTTGGCATTGCCGGTTTGGGCGGGCGGGTCGGCTTCGGCCAGAAGAAGCGTGTACAGCAAGCGTTGCATTGCAGGCAGGCGCGCAACCCGTCGTTCGCGCAACAGCTGGATAAGTTTGTCGCTACGCGATCCAGCCCATAGGTCGGCAGGCAGCCCGCTCACGCGCGCGGGCACCAATCCAACTGCATCGGCCTCAACCGACCCCTCCAGTGGCAGAACCTCGACAACGGGCGTTTGCAATCCTGGCGTGTCATCGGTGCCGTCATCGTGGCGCGACCAGTCAAGATCGCGGTGCGTGATCGGCGGGGCCGAATGCTCGCTCAACCAATCAATCGCCGAGAGCGGCTGTTGAGCCGGTGTCGGACCCGCCGCAAACTGCAGGAATGCGGCCACTATCCAGGCGCCGCGAGTCATTCACTCTCGTTGCTGCCGTTCGCATCCGCGTCAAGCGGCAGAACTACCGATTGCGTGACTTCTTTCTGAGGCGCAGAAAAATCCGCCCCCAGGAATGGCCCGATATACGCATAGCCTACCAAGGCGACCCCGCCCAGTAGCGCCAGATAGAACAAATACTTGATGAGCCTCAGCATGGTTCCTGCCTGTTGCGACGATAGTGTTCCATCATTTATCAAACATATATCTGGCCTTTGGCTCAAGTTCACGTCATTCAGTCGAAAATATTGAAAAATTGTGATGAATGGCCGAAACAGGCGGATAATGGCTTGGGTATTGAAAAAGACGGTTGTGCTGGTCGGCATGATGGGGGCGGGCAAAACCGCAGTGGGTAAGGCGCTTGCGACAATGCTTGATGTCCCTTTTCTCGATTCCGATGCCGAGATCGAGGCAGCCGCCAACATGCTTGTCCCCGAGATTTTCGCCCGCGATGGCGAGGCATTCTTTCGTGAGAAGGAAACACAGGTTATCGCGCGTCTGTTGCAGGGCTATGCAGGAATTCTGTCCACGGGCGGTGGTGCTTTTCTTGCCGAACGAAATCGCACGCTTATCCACCGTGATGGCGTGTCCGTCTGGCTGGATGCGCGCCTTCCTTTGTTGTGGCGACGGGTGCGTCACAAGGATAGCCGACCGTTGCTTCGTACCAAGAACCCGTACCAAACGCTGTCGGATCTGTACGAGGCGCGCGTACCGCACTACGCCAAGGCCGATATTCGGGTGGATGTGCTCCCCGACCTGTCGATCGAGGAAACCGCGCATCGCGTGTTGAGCGCACTTGTCCAGCGGCCTGATGTGCTTCAGCAGGAGCCAAGCGAATGAAAACCGTGCATGTCGATTTGGGCGCGCGCGCCTATGACATCCATATCAGTGACAATCTGCTGGCGCGTGCGGGGGCGTTGATTTCGCCCCTGTTGCAGGGGCGTCCGCGCGTTGCCGTGGTCACCGACGAAAAGGTAGGGGCCTTGCACCTTGATGCGCTGCGGCAAGGGTTGGCGGATGGCGGCATCGAGATGGTCTCTCTCACTCTGCCCGCGGGCGAGGCCACCAAGAGCTGGCCCCATTTCACGCGCTGCACCGAATGGTTGCTGGAGCAGAACGTGGAGCGGCATGATATTGTCATAGCCCTTGGCGGCGGCGTGATCGGCGATCTGGTCGGGTTTGCGGCGGCGGTGCTCAGGCGAGGAGTGCGTTTCGTGCAGATTCCGACGAGCCTGCTGGCACAGGTGGATAGCTCCGTCGGCGGCAAGACGGGAATCAATTCGGCGCTTGGCAAGAACTTGATCGGGGCATTTCATCAGCCCAGCATGGTACTGGCCGATATTGGCGTTCTGAATACGCTGACGCAGCGCGATTACCTTGCTGGCTATGGCGAAGTTGTGAAATACGGTCTGCTTGGGGATCGCGAATTCTTTGAATGGCTGGAGTTGAACGCACTTGCTGCCGTGAACGGGGATTTGGAGGCGCGGACGCGGATCGTGAAACGCTCGGTCGAGATGAAGGCCGATATCGTGGCGCGCGACGAAACAGAACAGGGTGATCGCGCTCTTTTGAACCTTGGTCATACCTTCTGCCACGCACTAGAGGCGGCGACGGGTTATTCTGATCGGTTGCTACATGGTGAAGGCGTAGCCATAGGCTGCGCCTTGGCGCTCGATCTATCAGCCCGCCTTGGATTTTGTGCCCAGGAAGAACCAAGCCGTCTGCGCGCCCATTTGCGTACCACAGGGATGAAAACAGATCTTTCAGACATTCCCGGAGACTTGCCCGGTGCCGAAGCGCTGATTGCGCTCATGGCACAGGACAAGAAGGTCAAGGGCGGCAAGCTCCATTTCGTACTGGTGCGCGGAATCGGTGAGGCGTTCGTGACTTCTGACGTCCCTTCGGACATGGTGCGTGCGACGCTGGATGACGCATTGCGGGGCCGCGCATAGGCGGCTTGCCGCAAAGCCAAACAATTCCTGATCTTTTTGCTGAAATTGCCCAGCCCACACCATCAAACAAAAACGGGCCCCGGAATTCCGGGGCCCGTCTGCTTTGGTTTCTGCATGGCGATCAGTGCGCCGGCTGCTTGTCCCAGTCTTCCTGTTTTGGAAGTTGCTCGAACGTATGTTCGGGCGGCGGGCTGGGCAGGGTCCATTCCAGCGTATCCGCGTATTCGTTCCAGTAGTTGTTCTCGGTCACGCGCGCCCCACGAGTCAGCGAGTATGCCATGATACCGAAGAAGAACAGGAACGAGGCGAAGGACAGGAATGCCCCCATGGACGAGACATAGTTCCAGGTCGCGAATGCCTCGGGATAATCGATGTACTGGCGCGGCATGCCCTGACGGCCCAGGAAGTGCTGGGGAAAGAACGTCAGGTTGGCACCGATGAACATCATCGCGAAGTGCAGTTTGCCCGCCCATTCGGGATACTGCCGGCCTGTCATCTTGCCGAAGTAATAGTAGATGCCGGCAAAGATCGCGAACACCGCTCCAAGGCTCATCACGTAGTGGAAGTGCGCCACCACGTAGTAGGTGTCGTGATAGGCACGGTCCACGGCGGCCTGGCTGAGCACCACGCCTGTGACGCCGCCGACTGTGAACAGGAAAAGGAAGCCGAACGCCCAGACCATCGGTGTCTTGAACTCGATCGAGCCGCCCCACATCGTTGCGATCCAACTGAACACTTTCACGCCCGTCGGTACCGCAATCACCATCGTGGCCAGCATGAAGTAGCTTTGCTGCGTCAGCGACATGCCCACCGTGTACATGTGGTGCGCCCAAACGACGAATCCCAGCACACCGATGGCGATCAGCGCCCAGACCATGGGCAGGTAGCCGAAGATCGGCTTGCGCGAGAATGTCGAGATGACGTGGCTGATGATGCCAAAGCCGGGCAGGATGATGATGTACACTTCCGGATGGCCAAAGAACCACAGGATGTGCTGATACAGCACCGGATCGCCGCCGCCGGCAGGATCAAAGAACGTCGTGCCGAAGTTGCGGTCGGTCAGCAGCATTGTGATGGCGCCCGCCAGCACCGGCAGCGCCAGCAGGATCAGCCACGCGGTGATGAACACCGACCATGCGAACAGCGG
>CAZOKA010000169.1:4009-5756 GCA_964580265.1 uncultured Rhodobacterales bacterium
GCTAAACAGCGGCACTTTGAACAGGGTCATGCCCGGTGCGCGCATGTTCAGGAACGTGGTGATCATGTTGATCGCGCCCAGAATCGACGAGGCGCCCGAGACATGCACGGCAAAGATCGCCAGATCCATCGACATGCCACCTTCGTTCACCGAAAGCGGCGGGTAAAGAACCCAGCCAACACCCGAGCCAAGTTGCCCGTTGCCCCCCGGCGACAGCACCGATGCCACGCCAAGCGCTGTACCAGCCACGTAGAGCCAGTAGCTGAGATTGTTCATGCGCGGGAAGGCCATGTCCGGTGCACCGATCTGCAGCGGCATGAAATAGTTGCCGAAACCGCCGAACAACGCCGGAATCACCACGAAGAACATCATCAGGACGCCGTGATAGGTGACCAGAACGTTCCAGAGGTGCCCGTTGGGTGTGCACGTGGCGTCCGACGCGATGAAGCGCGCGCCCTCAAGGCACATGTACTGTACGCCCGGCTCCATGAGTTCAAGGCGCATGTAGACTGTAAAGGAAACCGAAATCAGACCCACCACCGCTGCGGTGATGAGATACAGAATCCCGATATCCTTGTGATTGGTCGACATGAACCAGCGGGTGAAGAAGCCACGCTGATCCTCATGGTCATGGCCGTGAATGGCTGCGTCTGCCATCTTGGTGCCTCCTGTTGTATGTTTGAAAGCGCCGGGCACCAGGACCGGGCGCTTGAATTCCATTCATGTTTTAGAATGGCTTGGGGGGCGCGGCAATGACAGAATTTGATCCAGATCAAATAATATTGTCGCACCCCCGACCTGCCAGCGATTGGCCGGCAGTCATGGCAAGCGGCTTATTCGGCTACCGAGGCCAGGTAGGCGGCCACGTCCTCGCCGCCCTTGCGCAGTTTGAAAGTCATCTTGGAGCGCTTGGGATAACCTTGCGATTCGAGCCAAGCGGAGGGGTCCGCCACGTATACGGCCACATCTTCTTGCGTCCAAGTATACTCGTCTTCTGCGGCTGCTTCCAGGCCTGGCCCGTAGCGGAAATCCTCGACACTGCCGGCAACACGGCCGATGACGCCGTATAGGTTGGGTCCAGTGCGGCCACCACGCACGATCGTCTCGCCTTCATCATCGACGATCATGTGGCAGGCTTTGCATTTGCGGAATTCCTTTTCGCCCTTGGCGGCGTCCCCTTCGGCGAAGGCGGGTGCGGTCAGCGCAAGCAAAGCGGCCGTAGTCAAAATACTTTTCATTGTTCACCTCACGGTTTGAAGTTGCGTTCTTGATACACACTTTACAAATAGACTGACATATTTTTGGTGCAACGGGCAATTCATCGCAGGGCATCCCTTTTGCTTTCAGGCCGATCAGCGGACCCGAAGATCGAAATGAAACTGCGCCTGAGCGCCACGTCCACGTCCGCCATCGTTACCGGCAGGCCGAGATCGACAAGGCTTGTCACCCCGTGTTCGGTTATGCCGCATGGCACGATGCCGTCGAAATGCGACAGGTCAGGATCAACATTTATGGAAATGCCATGAAAGCTGATCCACTTGCGCAAGCGAATGCCGATCGCTGCTATCTTGTCCTCCGGGATCGTGCCGGTCGCAGTAAGCGGCTTGTCGGGGCGCGCCACCCAAACTCCGACACGGCCATCGCGCACCTCACCCTTGATGTTGAAGCTGTCCAGCGTTCTTATCACCCAAGTCTCGAGCTGCTGGACAAAGCGGCGCACGTCATGCCCCCTGCTGCCGACATCCAG
>CAZOKA010000170.1:0-5752 GCA_964580265.1 uncultured Rhodobacterales bacterium
TTCGGCCTGAAGCGCGATGTCGAAATGCGCCACGCCGCGCGCGTAAGTCAGGTTTACCGCGCGCACATCGGCCTGCGCGTTGAAGCCGTAGGTGACCACGCGGCGATCCGTGATGCGCCCGACCAGCGCCTGCACCTCGGGGTGGTCGGTGCAGCACACCGCCATGCCGTAGAAGGGGATATTACCGACGAAATCGTCGAAACCCCGCCTGAGCGCGTCGAAATCGCCCCAGTGGTCCATGTGCTCGGGGTCGATATTGGTGACGATGGCGATGGTCGCCGGCAGGCGGTTGAAGGTGCCGTCGCTCTCGTCGGCCTCGACCACCATCCATTCGCCCTGCCCCATGCGCGCGTTGCTGCCATAGGCGTGGATGATGCCGCCGTTGACGACGGTGGGGTCGATGCCGCCCTTGACCAGCAGTTCGGCAACCATGGTTGTGGTCGTGGTCTTGCCGTGGGTGCCGGCGACCGCGATGTTGGATTTCAGGCGCATCAGCTCGGCCAGCATCTCGGCGCGGCGCACCACTGGCAGGCCGCGCGTGCGCGCCTCGTCCAGTTCGGGGTTGCCGGATTTGATCGCCGACGAGATGACCACCACGGCGACGCCATCGAGGTTGGCGGGGCTTTGCCCCTTGAAGATGCGCGCACCCAGCCCCTTGAGCCGTTCGGTCAGCGGGCCGGTTTTCAGGTCCGAGCCCTGCACGTCATAGCCAAGGTTCAGCAGAACCTCGGCGATGCCGGACATGCCGATGCCGCCGATGCCGACGAAATGGATGGGCCCCACATCGGTGGGCAGTTTGGTCGCGGCGTTCATGTCCTGCCTTTCCGGGCCAGCGTTTCGACCAGGTCCACCAATGCCTCGGTCGCGTGCGGCTTGCCGCAACTCAGCGCGGCGCGCGCCATTTGCTCCGCCCCTTCGGGATTGGTCAACACCATTTCCATTTGCGCGCCGAGCGTGGCCACGTCCAGCCGCGCCTCGGGGATCAGGATGGCGCCGCCGGCCTCGACCAGGCCGCGGGCGTTGGCGCTTTGGTGGTCGGCGGTGGCGGCGGCGAAGGGCACCAGGATGGCGGGGCGGCCGATCACGCTGATGTCGGCGACGCTGGATGCGCCGGCGCGGCTGATGACAAGCTGCGCCTCGCTCATGCGGCGGGGCACGTCGCGGAAGAAGGGCTGCACCTCGGCGTCGATGCCGCTGGCGGCGTAGGCTTCGGCGACGCGGCTTTGATCCTCGGGGCGGGCCTGGTGGCTGACGCGCAGGTTGCGGCGGATGGCGGCGGGCAGCGCCGCGATGGCGCCCGGCACCACGTCCGACAGGATGCGCGCGCCCTGGCTGCCGCCCATGACCAGCAGGCTCATCGGGTAATCGCCCGGCGGGATGTAGGGGGATGCGGCGCGCTCGAACACGGCGGCGCGCACCGGGTTGCCGGTGGGCGTGCCTTCGACGCCTGCGGGCAGCTCGGTAGGCCAGGTACCGCAAGCGACCGCATCGACGCGCCGCGCAAGCAGGCGGTTGACGCGGCCAAGCACGCCGTTTTGCTCATGCACCATGCGCGGGCGGCGCAGGATCACCGCGGCGGCCAGCGCCGGGATCGAGGGGTAGCCGCCAAAACCGACGACAGCGTCGGGGCGTTCGCGCCACATGCGCCATGTCGCGGCCAGGATACCGCCCGCGACCCGCAGCGGCACCAGCGCCCGCGACAGCAGGCCACCGCGCGCGAAGGTCGCGCTCGAGACTTGCTCGATCTCGACGGAATGGGGAAAGCCGCCGGTGTAACGCGCGCCGCGCGCATCGGTGGACAGGCGCACGCGCCAGCCGCGGCGCAACATCGCCTCGGCCAGGGCCTGCGCGGGGAACATGTGGCCGCCCGTGCCGCCTGCCGCGATGACCAGCAATGGTGCGCGTTCGCTCATCTGAAGCGCCCCCGGAGGATATCGCCGATCTCGCCCTGCGGCCGGCTGCGGGTGAAGGCCAGCAACATGCCGACCGCGATCCCCCCCGCGATCAGCGAGGAGCCACCGTAGCTGACGAATGGCAAGGTCATGCCCTTGGCCGGCAACAGGCGCACGGCCACGCCCATGTTGACGATCGCCTGCACGCCGAACACGGCGGCAAGGCCGGTGCCGGCCAGGCGGATGAACGGATCACGTTCGCGCATCAGGCGCACCATCGAGCGCACGACGATCACCGCGTAGAGCAGGATGATCGTCAGGACCAGGATCAGGCCATATTCCTCGGCTGCGACGGCGATGATGAAATCGGTATGGGCGTCGGGCAGTGACCATTTCACTTCGCCCTCGCCCACGCCGACACCCAGGAAGCCACCTTCGCGAATGGCGTTGGTGGCATAGCCCAGTTGCGTCGTGGGGTCCACGTCGGGGCTGAGGAAGCCATCGATGCGGCGCGCGAAATGTTCGGAGTGGTTATAGGCCAGGGTACTGGCAAAGATGGTCAGCCCGGCGATCCCGACCAGCAGGTAGATCGGGGCGCCGGCCACGAAATACATCACGCTCCACCCGAACAGGATCAGCGCGGCCTGCCCGAAATCGGGCTGCACGGCCAGCATCCCCGCGATCCCGACCGCCAGCATCAGCGACAGCTTGCCCCCCGGCGGGCCATTGATTTCCTGGCTAGCCGCCAGCAGCCAGGCCGCCACGACGATGAAGCCGGGCTTGAGGAACTCGGACGGCTGAAAGCTGCCGAAGCCCAGCGAATACCAGCGCACCGCGCCCTTGCCGAAATCGGTGCCGAAGAACGGCAGGCCGATCACCGCCGCAAGGGCGCAGAAAAACCCGATCACGGCCAGGCGCCGCACCATATCCGGCCGCATCATCGAGGTGATCAACATGGTCACAAGCGCCACGGCCCCGAAAAACGCCTGTCGCTCGACATAGTGAAAGGGCTCGAACCCGTTCTTGGAGGCCAGCGGTGGAGACGCGGCGAAGCCAAGCAGCAGACCTATGGCAAACAGGATCATCACGCAGGACATCGACCAACGGTCGATCGTGCGCCACCACTTGGGCAACACCGGTTCGCCATCGCGCACCGGCATCGTGCCATAGACCATTTCCGTCATGGGAACCGCCGCTTACTGCCTCAATCAATGCCCCTTTGCGGGGTCTGGTCGGAATACTACCACGGCTTTGCAAAGTTGGGAAGGCATGCCGCCGCGATCAACCGAAGATTGTGCATGCTTCGGCGGATTGCACACCCTGACCGCCCTTTTGCATCGTGGCGGGGCAAGGTCACCCGCCGGCGAACGTCACTGGTTGTGAGTGAGGGGATGTGTTCGGCGCCTCTCCCCTTGCCAATGCGCGCCCGCTGGGGCAGGCAGCGCGGCATGAGTGATGCATCCTACGATACGCTGATCCTTGGTGCCGGCGCGGCGGGACTGATGTGCGCCGCGCATACGGGCGGGCGGGCCCTGGTGATCGACCACGCCAAGGCGCCGGGCGAGAAGATCCGCATTTCCGGCGGCGGGCGGTGCAATTTCACCAACCTGTATGCCGGGCCCGAGAACTTCCTCGGGGGCAACCCGCATTTTCACAAATCCGCGCTCAGCCGCTATACGCAGTGGGATTTCATCGCGCTGATGGACAGCCACGGCATCGCCTGGCACGAAAAGACGCTGGGGCAGTTATTCTGCGACGGCTCGGCGCGGCAGGTCGTTGCCATGCTCATGCAGGAGGCGCGCGCCGCCGGGGCAGAGGTGGCGTTGCGGACACGGCTTGTCGAGCTGGACAGAACCGAAGGCGGTTTCGCCGCGACGATCGAGACCGAGGGGCAACGCCGCCGCGTGCGTGCGCGGGCGGTCGTGGTGGCGACGGGCGGCAAATCGATCCCGGCCATGGGGGCCAGCGGGATGGCCTACGACATCGCGCGGCAGTTCGGGCACGGCATCACCGAGACGCGCGCGGCGCTGGTGCCGCTGACCTTTCCCGACGGGCGGTTCAAACCGTTGGCGGGCGTGTCGTTGCCGGTGCGCGCCAGCGCCGGTGGCGCCAACTTTGACGAGGCGATGCTGTTCACGCATCGCGGGCTGTCGGGGCCGGCGATCCTGCAAATCTCGTCCTACTGGCGGGAGGGGGAGGCGATCACCCTGGACCTGTTGCCGGGGCAAGACGCGTTCGCGGTGCTGCGCGAGGCACGCCAGAGGGCGGGCCGGCGCAACCTGTCCACGGTGCTGGCGCAATTGCTGCCATCACGGATGGCGGCATGGCTGGTCGAGGCGCTGCAGTTGCGCGGGAACCTGGCCGATCAGGGCGATACGGCGCTGCGCGATCTTGCCGGGCAGCTACAGCAATGGGAACTGACCCCGGCGGGCACCGAGGGCTACAGGACCGCCGAGGTTACGCTTGGCGGGGTAGAAACCGGGGCGCTGTCGTCAAAGACGATGGAATCGCGCCATGTGGGGGGCTGTATTTCATTGGCGAGGCGGTGGACGTCACCGGCTGGCTGGGGGGCTACAATTTCCAGTGGGCGTGGTCCTCGGGCGTGGCGGCGGGGCGCGCGATCAACGCGCGGCGCGGCGCGGCCTGACCTGCGCGCCGCGCCGACCGCGTTCATGCCAGCGAGGGCAGCCACAGAACGATCTGCGGGAACATCAGCAGCAGGCCGATTGTCACCGCATCGGCGAGAAAGAACGGCGTCACACCGCGGAACACGTCCTGAACGCTCAGATCGTCGCGCACACCGGCCACGACGAAACAGTTCAGCCCGATCGGCGGCGTGATCAGGCAGAACTCGGCCATCTTGACCACCAGAATCCCGAACCAGATCGCGCACATCGGTCCCGACATGCCGAAGGCGCTGTCAGCGGCGCTGACGAAGTCGCCACCATTAAGCGCCATCACCGCCGGATAGACCACCGGCAGCGTCAGCAGCAACATGCCGATCGCATCCATGAACATGCCCAGCACCGCGTAGGCCAGAAGGATCAGGATCAGGGTCAGCATCGGCGATTGGTCAAGCGAGGTGATCCAATCGGCAAAGGCGCCGGGCAGGTCCGCGAAGCCCAGGAACCGCACGTAGATCAGCACGCCCCAGATGATCGTGAAGATCATCGCGCTGAGCTTGGCGGTTTCCAGCAGCGCATCCTTGAGCTGGCTCCAGCGCATACCGTGATAGAGCGCCACCACGAACACCACGAAGGCACCGATGGCGCCGCCCTCGGTCGGGGTGCCCCATGCATCGCCGCCGAACGGGTTGTAGATGAACAGGATGATGATCGCGACGACGAAGAAGATCGGAAATGCCGGCGGGATAGATGCGAAACGCTGTGCCCAGGTGAACCCCCTTACCGGCGGACCAAAACGGGGCAGGACCAGGGCCAGCCCCACGATCAGGGCGCCGTAGACCAGCGCCGAGAACGCGCCGGGGATGAACCCCGCAAGCAGCAGCTTGCCAACGTCCTGTTCGACGATGATCGCGTAGATCACCAGGATCGCCGAGGGCGGGATCAGCGATGCCAATGTGCCGCCCGCGGCGACGACGCCCGCCGCGAACCGCTTGTCGTACCCGACCTTGAGCATCTCGGGGATGGCGATGCGGGCGAACACGGCGGCGGTGGCAACGCTGGCCCCCGACACCGCCGAGAACCCGGCGGTGGCGAACACGCTGGACACGGCGAGCCCGCCGGGCAGCCACCCGACCCAGCGTTTGGCGGCCTCGAACAGGGCTTTGGTCAGGCCCGCGTAATAGGCGAGGTAGCCGATCAGGATGAAGGTGGGGATCAGGCTGAGCGCCTGGCTGC
>CAZOKA010000171.1:0-5727 GCA_964580265.1 uncultured Rhodobacterales bacterium
AACCTGGCACTGGCCTCCGATGCCCTGATCTTCGGCTTTAACGTCCGAGCGGACGCCAAGGCCAAGCGCGTGATCGAGAACGAGGGCATTTTCCTCAAGTATTACAGCGTCATCTACGAAATCGTGGACGAAGTCAAACGCGCCATCGAAGGCAAAATGGCACCGGAATTCCGCGAGGACATTGTGGGCGTGGCCGATGTGCGTGATGTGTTCAAGGCACCGAAAATCGGCATGATCGCCGGGTGTATGGTCACCGAAGGCGTGGTCAAGCGCAACAATCCGATCCGGGTATTGCGCGACAACGTGGTGATCTACGAAGGCGCGCTGGAATCCCTGCGTCGTTACAAGGACGACGTGATGGAAGTGCGTCAGGGCATTGAGTGTGGTATCGGCGTCAAAGACTACAACGATGTCAAGGTCGGTGACCAGATCGAAGTCTATGAGCGTGTCGAAGTCAAACGGACACTGGATTGAGCATGAAGCAAGCGCAGCAGGGCGTCAATCGTCCGCAACGGGTCGCGGGTGAAATCCGCAAGACCCTCAGTCAAATCCTGACTCAGGAAACCAAGGACCCGCGTCTGCAGCAGGTGACTCTGACCGAATGCAAAGTCTCGCGGGATCTGGCGATTGTCACGGTGTATTACACCTTGATCGGGGTCAATCAGGACGAACCGGCGGCACAGGAGGCTGAAGAAGCCCTGGAAAAAGCCAAAGGCTTCTTCCGCTCCGAAATCGGCAAGCGCATGAAATTGCGTCTGACGCCTGAGGTACGGTTTTTCTATGACACCGTGGCCGAAAACGCCAGTCACATTGAAGCGCTGATTCAAAAAGCCCTGCACGGCGGTTCATAGCGAACCGTCAGTCAAGCGGGTATCGGGTCGGTTTTCACCAGGCCTGGTTGTTTTTGGGTTTCGCGGACTTTTGATCATTCTGGAGAACTATGTCTGAAAGGTCTCGTCGTCATGTGCATGGGGTGGTGTTGGTCGATAAACCGGCCGGCATCACCTCCAATGCCGTTCTGCAGCAGGTCAAACGTCTGTTTTCCGCCAAAAAAGGCGGTCACACCGGGGCGCTGGACCCATTTGCCACCGGCCTGCTGCCGATCTGGATGTTTCACGAGGATGGCCGCCCCTATGACGGCGATCCGCGCCACGCCCTGCGCGCGGTGCTGGACCGGTTCAAGGCGCGCGGCCTGACGCCGGTGGTCGCGGTCGAGCTGGAATTCTTCCTGATCGACGATTCGGGCCGCAACCTGCAGGTGCCGATCAGCCCCCGATCGGGCAAGCGGCGCAAGGCGGCCGAGACGATGTCGGTGCGCGCACTGGATCAGTTCGACATCTTCTTCACCGATCTCTACGACGCCTGCGAAGAAATGGATATCCCCGCCGACACCGCCATCTCCGAGGCCGGCCTGGGCCAGTTCGAGATCAACCTGATGCATTGCGACGACGCCCTGCGCGCCGCCGATGACGCGTGGCTGTTCAAGATGCTGGTCAAGGGGCTGGCGCGACGGCACGGGTTCGCCGCCTCGTTCATGGCCAAACCCTATGACGACTATCCCGGATCGGGCCTGCATACGCATTTCTCGCTGCTCGACAAGGACGGCAACAACGTCTTCGACGACAGCGGGCCGAAGGGCACCGACACCCTGCGCCACGCCATTGCCGGCTGCCTGAACGCCATGCACGACAGCGCACTGGTCTTTGCGCCGCATTCCAACAGCTACGACCGCATGGTGCCCGGCGCCCACGCGCCCACCGGCATCTGCTGGGCCTACGAGAACCGCACCGCCGCCATCCGCGTGCCATCGGGCAGCCACAAGGCCCGCCGCATCGAGCACCGCGTCGCTGGCGGCGACGTGAACCCGTACCTGATGTTGGCCGCCATCCTGGGAGCGGCCCTCACCGGGATCGAGGACGCAGCCGAGCCCCCCGCCCCCATCACCGGCAATGCCTATGCGCTGGACCTGCCGCACATCCCCGATACCTGGGCGGGCGCGATCGACGCGTTCGAAAATTCGGATATCGTGCGGCGCATCTTCGCCCCCGAACTGATCCGCAATCTTGTCCTGACCAAGCGGCAGGAGTTGCATTACATGGGCGAGCTGACACCGACGGAACAGGCCGAGATATACCTCGACACCGTCTGACGCCCTTGCCGCGCCGGCATTGCTGGCTTAGCCTTCGCACACTCCAACCAACTGGTGATCCATGAAAATCGGCATCCTGCAAACCGGCCACGCCCCCCAAGAGGTGAAGGACAAGCTGGGCACATACCCCGACATGTTCGCGCAGCTTCTTGCCGGACACGGCTTCGACTTCGAGACGTGGAGCGTCGTCGATAACGAGTTCCCCCCCGGCCCCGAGGCCGCCGATGGCTGGCTGATCACCGGCTCCAAGCATGGCACCTACGAGGATCACGACTGGATCGCGCCGCTGGAATCCCTGGTGCGCGAGATCCACGCTGCGAAGCGCCCGCTGGTCGGCATCTGCTTTGGCCACCAGGTCATCGCGCAGGCCCTGGGCGGCAAGGTCGAGAAGTTCTCGGGCGGCTGGGCCATCGGGCCGCAGAGCTACGATTTCGACGGCACCGAACTGATGCTCAATGCCTGGCACCAGGACCAGGTCACGGAAAAACCCCCAGGCGCCCGCGTGACCGCGACCAACCCGTTCTGCCGCTATGCCGGGCTGGCCTATGGCGACACGATCCTTTCGGTGCAGCCCCACCCCGAGTTCAACCCCGAGATGCTCGACATGCTGATCACGCACCGGGGCCCCGGCCTGGTTGACGAGGCGACACTGAGCGACGCCCAAAAACGCCTCTCCACCCCCCTGGACGCGCAGGATTTTGCCAACCGGATAGCCGATTTTTTCAAAAGGACCACGTCATGAGCGATTGGACCGAAAACCTCCCCGACCACGCCCGCGCCTACCTCGAAGGGCGCCGCCTGGACGAGGTGGAGTGCATCATCTCCGACCTGCCCGGCATAGCGCGCGGCAAGGCTGTCCCGGCCAGCAAGTTCGCGCGGCAGGATTACTTCCACCTGCCCGACAGCATCTTCTACCAGACCATCACCGGCGATTGGGGCGAGGCGGCTGGCGAGGATGGCTTCATCGAACGCGACATGATCCTCAAGCCGGACATGTCCACCGCCTCGGCCGCGCCGTGGACCGGCGACTGGACGTTGCAGGTGATCCACGACGCGTTCGATCGCAAGGGCGAGCCAATCGAATTCGCCCCGCGCAACGTGCTCAAGCGTGTCGTAGATCTCTACCACGCGCAGGGATGGTCGCCGGTCGTGGCACCGGAAATGGAATTCTACCTCGTCGCGCGCAACGTCGATCCCGCCAAGAAGATCGAGCCGATGATGGGTCGCTCGGGCCGCCCC
The DNA here is from genome assembly GCA_964580265.1 of uncultured Rhodobacterales bacterium. Taxonomy (GTDB): domain Bacteria; phylum Pseudomonadota; class Alphaproteobacteria; order Rhodobacterales; family Rhodobacteraceae; genus Sediminimonas. The sequence goes on from CAZOKA010000171.1 coordinate 3,389, forward strand.
GCCGCCGCCCGGCAGGCCTATTCGATGACCGCCGTGGACGAGTTCGGCCCCGTCATCGACGACATCTACGATTTCGCCGAGGCGCAGGGCTTCGAAATCGATGGCATCACCCAGGAAGGCGGGGCCGGACAATTGGAGATTAACCTGCGCCACGGCGACCCAGTCAAACTTGCCGACGAGGTGTTCTTCTTCAAGCGCCTGATCCGCGAGGCGGCCATGCGCCACGATTGCTTTGCCACCTTCATGGCAAAGCCGATCGCCGAAGAACCGGGCTCGGCCATGCATATCCACCACTCGGTGCTGGACATGGACAGCGGTCAGAACGTCTTTTCCGGCCCCCAGGGCGGCGAGACCGAGGCGTTCTATCACTTTATCGGCGGCTTGCAGGAACACCTGCCCTCGGCCATCGCGGTGATGGCGCCTTACGTGAACTCCTACCGCCGCTACGTGCGCGACCACGCAGCGCCCATCAACCTGGCCTGGGGCCGCGACAACCGCACCACCGGCATCCGCGTGCCGCTGTCAGGGCCTGACGCGCGCCGCGTCGAGAACCGCCTGGCCGGGATGGATTGCAACCCCTACCTCGGCATCGCCGCCAGCCTCGCCTGCGGCTACATGGGCCTGATGGACGAGACCCGCCCCGACAAGCAGTTCAAGGGCGATGCCTATGACGGCGACGGCGATATTCCCCGCGTCCTCGGTCAGGCGCTTGATCAATTCGACGCGGCCACCAACCTGCACGCAATCATGGGCCCCGAGTTTGCCCGCGTCTACAGCATCGTCAAACGCGCAGAATACGAGGAATTCCTGCAAGTCATCAGTCCGTGGGAGCGCGAGCACCTGCTGATCAACGTCTGATACGCGCGCCCGCCTTCTTCTGGCCCGAAATATCCCGGGGGGCCGCGCGCCCTCCCGGCTGACCTACGGAAAACCCACCGATGAACCTGCTCTATTCCAACGACCGCCCCGGCGAATATCCCCAAAGCTGGTACGCCGCCACCGCCGCCCATGCCCCGCGCACCGCCCCGCTTTCGGGCGAGCTGCGCGCCGATGTCTGCGTTGTCGGCGCCGGCTACACCGGTCTGTCGGCCGCCCTGCACCTGGCCGAGCAAGGCTATGACGTGGTCCTGCTGGAGGCGCATCGCGCCGGGTTCGGGGCCTCGGGGCGCAACGGCGGACAGCTTGGGTCGGGTCAGCGGCAGGAACAGGATGTGCTTGAGCGGATGGTCGGGCGCGACGACGCGCGCAAGCTGTGGCATCTCGCCGAAGAGGCCAAGCAACTGGTGCGCGGCCTGATCGACAAGCACGCGATCGATTGTCAGCTCAAGCCCGGCATCGCCTGGACCGGCTTTCGCCGCTCCGAGGTGGATCACATGCACGCCTATGTGGACCTGCTGCAAACCCGCTATGGCTATGACCAGATCGAGGCGCTGGACCGCGACGCCATGCACGCGATCTGCCCCTCGCCCGCCTATGTCGGCGGGCTGCTTGATCACGGCGCGGGGCACCTGCACCCGCTCAATTTCGCACTCGGCCTGGCCCGCGCGGCGACAGCGGCGGGCGTGCGCCTGCATGAGAATTCGCCGGTGCGCAACATCGTCACCGGGCCACAAACTCTGGTCGAAACCGAGCACGGCAAGGTCCAGGCCAATCATGTGATCCTGGCCTGCAACGGCTATCTTGGAGGACTCAACGCAAAGGTCGCGCGCCGGGTGATGCCGATCAACAATTTCATGGTCGCCACCCAGCCCCTTGGCGACGACGCCGCCCGCGTGCTGACCCGCGACATCGCCGTTGCCGACAGCAAGTTCGTGATCAACTACTTCCGCCTCAGCCATGATCGCCGGTTGCTGTTCGGCGGCGGCGAAAGCTATGGCTACAAGTTCCCGCGCGACATCGCCGCGCTGGTGCGCAAGCCGATGCGCCAGATCTTTCCGCATCTCGCCGATGTCCCCATCGACTATGCCTGGGGCGGCACCCTGGCAATTACCATGAAACGCCTGCCCTACCTGGCGCGGGTCGCGCCCAATATCCTGTCGGCCTCGGGCTATTCCGGCCACGGTGTCGGCACCGCCACCCATGCCGGGATGCTGATGGCCAAGGCCATCGCCGGTCAGGCCGAAGGCTTCGATACCATGGCGCGCATCCCCTCGTCGCCGTTCCCCGGCGGACCGGCCCTGCGCACGCCGCTGCTGACCTTGGCGATGAGCTGGTTCGCCCTGCGCGACCGGCTGGGTTTCTAGCATTCCACGCCTGGCACAGGTTACCCGGTGCCGGGGCCGGTGGTTGCGTGGAGCGGAGGTTGACGAACGGAATCTTCAAAAGATTCCGTTCAAGAA
>CAZOKA010000172.1:0-5678 GCA_964580265.1 uncultured Rhodobacterales bacterium
GCCGCCCTGGACGATCCTGCCGCTTGCCGCGACCGATACCGCCGGCCGCCCCCATGCCCTGCGCGTCGGCCTGATCGGGCTGGCCCCGCCGCAGATCACCGCGTGGGACCGCTCGGTGCTGAACGGGGCGCTCCGCATGCAGGGCATTTGCGATGCCGCCCGCGCCCACATCCCCGCCCTGCGCGCGCAGGGCGCCGACCTGATCATCGCGATGGCCCATACCGGCATCGGCGCCGCGCAGGACCGGGCCGATCTGGAAAACGCCGCCGTGCCCCTCGCCGCGATTGACGGGATCGACGCCATCCTGTGCGGCCACCAGCATCAGGCTTTTCCCGGCCCCCGGTTCCGGGGCCTCAACCACGTCGATGCCGAAATGGGCACGATCCACGGCAAACCGGCGATGATGCCGGGGTTCTGGGGCTCTCACCTTGGGGTGATGGACCTGACCATGTGGCGCGGCGCGGGCGGGGCGTGGCGCATCGCCGATCACGCCGTCGCCCTGCGCACCGCCCCCGATACAACGCCGGACGATCCCATCGTGCAGCGCGCCGTATCCGCCGCCCACGACACCACGCTGGCTCATATCCGCCAGCCCGTCGGCCACACCACCGCACCGCTCCACAGCTACTTCACGCTGATCGCGGACGATGCCGCCGTGCAACTGGTCGCCGAGGCACAGCGCAGCCGCGCCACTGAGCTCCTGCGCGGCACGCCATATGCCGATCTGCCCCTCCTTTCCGCCGCCGCCCCCTTCAAGGTCGGCGGTCAGGCCGGCCCCGATTTCTATAGCGACGTGCCCGCCGGCCCCCTGTCGCGCCGCAGCCTGGCCGATCTTTACCTGTTTCCCAATACCTTGCAGGCAATCGAGGTAACAGGTACGCAATTGCGTGACTGGCTGGAACGCGCCGCCGGTATCTACTGCCGGATCACGCCCGATCACCCCGATCAACCCCTGCGCGACCCCGATTTTCCCGCGTATAACTTCGACGTGATCTGCGGTTTGACCTACCAAATCGACCTGTCGCAGCCCCCGCGCTTTGGCCTTGACGGAACCCTGCCCGATCCTGCCGTTCACCGGATCACGGAGCTGGAACACGACGGACGCCCCGTCCGCCCCGATGACCGCTTTGTCGTCGCCACCAACAGCTACCGCATCGGCAGCAGCCTGATGGCCCCGCTGGGTCCGATCACCCCCGTCATGGACACGCGCGAGGCGGTGCGCGACGTGCTTTTGCGCCATATCGCCCGCACCGGCACGATCACGCCGCCGCGCCGCCCGGTGTGGCGCTTCGCCCCGATGCCACCCGGCACATCGGCTGTCTTCGACACCGGCCCCGGCGCCGCTGCCTACCTCGATCAACCAGGCCTGCCACCGATCGAACAGCTCGGCCAAACGCCGCAGGGGTTCTTCCGCCTCCGCCTGCACCTGTAAGCCTCGCAACCCTTGCGAATCCATCGTCAGGCGCCTATGTAGGCCGGTGAGAGGTTGGCGCGGGCAAGCGCCTCGCCAACCCGGTCAGGTCCGGAAGGAAGCAGCCGTAACGAGCCCCGCTTGGGTCGTTGTCCAGCCTCTCACCTTTTCCCCCAATCACGTGCGTTATCACCCCCCGTTCACGGTGGACGCGCCGGGGCACCGCGCCTATTGTGGCAACAACAGCGCAAGGCACAGGTCACATGAGCGAACAGGACAGCACCGCCTACCAGGTTCTGGCCCGGAAATACCGGCCCGAAACCTTTGCCGACCTGGTCGGGCAGGACGCCATGGTGCGCACACTCAAGAACGCGTTCAAGGCCGACCGCATCGCGCAGGCCTTCATCATGACGGGGATTCGCGGCACCGGCAAAACCACCACCGCGCGGATCATCGCCAAGGGCATGAACTGCATCGGCCCCGATGGCACCGGCGGCCCCACCACCAGCCCCTGCGGACAGTGCGAACATTGCACCGCCATCATGGAAGGCCGCCACGTCGACGTGATGGAAATGGACGCCGCCAGCCACACAGGCGTGCAGAACATCCGCGACGCGATCATCGAAACCGTCAGCTACCGCGCCGCCAGCGCCCGCTACAAGATCTTCATCATCGACGAGGTGCACATGCTCTCGACCAGCGCGTTCAACGCGCTGCTCAAGACGCTGGAAGAACCGCCGGAGCATGTGAAGTTCATCTTCGCCACCACCGAAATCCGCAAGGTGCCGGTAACCGTTCTGTCGCGCTGCCAGCGATTCGATCTGCGCCGCATCGAACCCGAGGAAATGATCGCCCTGCTGCGCCGCATCTCGGATGCCGAGGGCGCACAGATCACCGATGACGCACTGGCGCTGATCACCCGCGCCGCCGAAGGCTCGGCGCGCGACGCTACCTCGCTACTGGATCAGGCAATCAGCCACGGCGCGGGCGAAACCGGCACAGACCAGGTGCGCGCGATGCTGGGCCTGGCCGACCGGGGCCGCGTGCTGGACCTGTTCAACATGATCATGAAGGGCGACGCCGCCGGCGCGCTGTCGGAGTTGGGAGCGCAATACGCCGAAGGCGCCGATCCGATGGCCGTGCTGCGCGACCTGGCCGAGATCACCCACTGGATCAGCGTGGTCAAGATCACCCCCGAAGCCGCCCAAGACCCCACCGTCGGCCCCGATGAGCGCGCCCGCGGCCGCGAAATGGCCGAGGCCCTGCCGATGCGCGTGCTCACGCGCATGTGGCAAATGCTGCTCAAGGCGCTGGACGAGGTCGCGCAGGCCCCCAATTCGATGATGTCCGCCGAAATGGCCGTGATCCGCCTGACCCACGTGGCCGACCTGCCCGGCCCCGAGGAATTGCTGCGCAAGCTGCAAGACACGCCGCCGCCCACCTCGCCCGCACCGGGCGGCGGCGCCCCCGGCAACGGCGCGGCGCAGGGCGCACCGGCCGCTCCCCACACCCAAGCCAGCCACACCGCCCCCGCACCAGCCGGGCAAGGCGGCGGCGGTGGCAGCGCACAGGCGGCCCTCGCGCCCAACGCCCAAGAGGCGCTGGCCCACTACGCCCGCTTCGATCAGGTGGTCGAGCTGATCCGCGCACAGCGCGATGTCAAGCTGCTGGTCGAGGTCGAAACCGGCCTGCGCCTTGCCGCCTACCGCCCCGGCCGGATCGAGTTCGAACCGGCCGAAAACGCCCCGCCCGACCTGGCGCAACGCCTCGGCGCCAGCCTGCAACGCTGGACCGGCACCCGCTGGGCGGTGACGCTCGTCAACGAGGGAGGCGCCCCCACCATCGCCGAGACGCGCGAGGCCGAACAGGACAGCCTGCGCGCCGAAGCCGCCGCGCACCCGATGGTGCAAGCGGTCCTGCATACCTTCCCCGGCGCGAAAATCACCGGGATTCGCAGCCGCGAAGACCTCGCCGCCGAGGCCGAGGCCCAAGCCCTCCCCGAGGTCGAGGATGAATGGGATCCGTTCGAGGAAGACGACTGACCCCCGCGCGCGCCCGATCACACACAACCGGCCAGCGCAGCCACCGCACAATCAAGGAGATCATGACATGTTCAAAGGACTCGGCCAGATGGGCGATATGGGCAAGATGATGAAAGCCGCCCAGGAAATGCAGGAAAAGATGGCCCACCTGCAGGAAGAAATGAAACAGATGACGGTGACCGGCGAATCCGGCACCGGCCTGGTCAGCGCCACCTGCACCGTCAAGGGCGAGCTGAAATCGCTGGATATCGACCCCTCGATCTTCTCCGCCGACGACAAGGAAGTGGTCGAGGATCTGATCCTCGCCGCGATCAAGGACGCCCAGCAAAAGGCACAGGACAAGGCGCAAGAGGAAATGGGCAAACTGACCGAAGGCATGGGCCTGCCCAAGGACATGAACCTGCCGTTCTGATCTTCATCTTGCCCGCAATACTCCGGGGGTGTGGGGGCAGCGCCCCCACCGATCTGCGCTCAACACAGGTCCGCACATGAGCTCAAACCGCGACATCGACGCCCTGATCGACATGATGGCCAAGCTGCCCGGCCTCGGGCCGCGCTCGGCCCGGCGCGCGGTGCTGCACCTTATCCGCAAGCGCGAGTTGCGGATGACGCCCCTGGCGGACCTGATGCACACCGTCGCCGCCACCGCCCGTGAATGCGGCAATTGCGGCAATATCGGTACCGCGGGCACCTGCGATATCTGCGCCTCGGAAAAGCGCGCCAACGGCATGATCTGCGTGGTCGAGGATGTCGCCGACCTATGGGCGATGGAACGATCCGGCGTGTTCAAGGGGCGCTATCACGTGCTGGGCGGCACGCTGTCCGCCCTGGATCAGGTCGGCCCGGACGAGCTGCGCATCCCCCACCTGCTGGAGCGTGTCACCGCCGAGGATATATCCGAGGTAATCCTGGCGCTGAACGCTACCGTCGATGGCCAGACCACCGCGCACTACATTGCCGATCAGCTTGACGGCCGCGTGCGCCTGACCTCGCTGGCGCAGGGCGTGCCCATCGGCGGCGAGCTGGATTACCTTGACGACGGCACCATCACCGCCGCCCTGAACGCCCGCAAGACGCTCTGAAACAGCGGCGGCCCGGCGCGCGCGCGCCCCGCCCCTATCAGCGCTGCTCGTCCTCCTCGTCGTCCTCGTCCGAGTCTGACGGCAGGTTGAACAGGCTGTCGGCGTCGTACTTGGCGTCGTCGTCATCCTCGCCTTCGGTGTCCTCGCCTTCGTCCTCTTTCAGGCTGAAGGTCTCCAGCCCCTCGATGGCGGTCGGCATACGCGGCGTGTCTTCCATGCTCAGCGACGTTTCCGTCGTCACCAGCTTGCGGCGCTCGTCGTCATTCATCACCTCGCCGGATGCCGCGCGCTTGGCCGCTGCCTTCTGTACCGCCTCGTCCAGTTCGGATTGCTTGCACAGGCCCAATGCGACAGGATCGATCGGCTGGATATTCGCGATGTTCCAGTGCGTCCTCTCGCGGATCGACTTGATCGTCGGCTTGGTGGTGCCCACCAGGCGGCTGATCTGCGCATCCGTCAGCTCGGGGTGGAACTTGACCAGCCAATAGATCGACGCCGGCCGGTCCTGCCGCTTCGACAGGGGCGTATACCGCGGGCCGCGGCGCGTGGCCTCACCCTCGGCCGCCGGGTTGTGCTTCAGCTTCAGCTTGACCAACGGGTCGCCCTCGGCTTCCTTTATGTTCTCGGCCGTAAGCTGGTTGTTTGCAATCGGGTCAAAGCCCTTGACCCCGGCCGCCACGTCGCCATCGGCAATCCCCTGGATTTCCAACTCGTGCATACCGGTGAAATCGGCGATCTGCTTGAACGTCAGCGTGGTATTGTCCACCAGCCAGACGGCGGTCGCCCTTGCCATGATCGGTTTGGCCATTTCATCTCTCCTTGACCCAAATCTCTCCCGATGCCTTGAGCAGGCTGCCCCGCGTGGGGGCCGGTTACCGTTGTCGGGAAACTGGCCGCTATATACGCATTCCTGCCGCATAAGAAAAGGGCGAATGCGCATTTGCGTCCGAAACGCCAGTCTTCGACATCAGGCGATGCCGGACCGCGTGCAAGCAATCAGATCGCCATGTCTTCGGGCGATTTTCCAGCTTCGATCGCTTCCTTGAACCACGCGGGCTGCCGCCCCTTGCCTGTCCAGGTCTGGCTCGGGTCATTGGGGTTGCGGTATTTCGGCACCGACGGCTTGCGCGCCTTGCGCCCGCC
>CAZOKA010000173.1:0-5654 GCA_964580265.1 uncultured Rhodobacterales bacterium
TGGCTCGCGCTTTATGCCCGCCAAATACCTCTGTTTTATCAATCATTTGATACGCTGGCAAAAGCGCCCGCCCGGGGGGGCGGTCGGGCGCTGCGCGGCGGCGCGTTCCGCGCCTTTATTCCGCGCATTGGGGCCTGGCCTTCAACGTCCGCTCCAGGCCATCACCGCTCCCGTGCCTGGCAGACCAGATCACCACCGGGCAACGCGTGCCGGGCGCGTTACCGCCGGGCGCGCGGCGCATCCACCCGCGCCGTCACGCCCCGCCTCCGCCGCATACCGGGCAGCCCTCGCGCGGGCGCAGCGCGATGATCCGCGTCTCGGCATACAGCGCGTCATAGATCATCATCCGCCCCCTCAGCGACGCACCCGCCCCGGTGATCGCCTTGACCGCCTCGACCGCCATCATCGCGCCCACCACGCCGGGCAGCGGCGCCAGCACCCCCGCCTCGGCGCAACTGGGCGCCAGCCCCGGCGCCGGACGCTCGGGGAACACGCATTCATAGCACGGCCCGCCCCGCGCCGGATCGAACAGGCTCACCTGCCCCTCCCACTGCGACAACGCGCCGGAAATCAGCGGCTTGCCCTGCACCGCCGCCGTCGCATTGGACAGGTAGCGCGCATCGAAATTGTCCGTCCCGTCGATCACCAGGTCATACTCGGCAAACAGCTCCGCCGCGATCTCCTCGGTCAGGCGCCGCTGGTAGGGGCGCACCTCCACATGCGGGTTTTGCGCCCGCATCGCCGCCTGCGCCGATGCCACCTTGGCCATGCCGATCGCCGCATCGGGGTGAATCACCTGCCGTTGCAGGTTGGAATTCTCGACAACGTCATCATCGATCACCCCGATCGTGCCCACCCCCGCCGCCGCCAGGTAAGTCAGCACCGGCGCCCCAAGGCCCCCCGCCCCGATCACCAGGACGCGCGCCCGCTTCAGCTTCTTCTGCCCGGTGCCACCGATCTCATGCAGCACGATATGACGCGCATACCGCTCCAGCTCGACCTGCGAAAACGCGCCGGCCCGCCCCGGCTCAGTTGCCGCCGCGCCCGCGCCCGCGCCGCGCGCATCGGCTCGCGCCCGCACCCGGCGCAACACCGCCGCGTAGCCCGCGATCAGCGCGCCGAAACCGCCCAGCAGCAGCCACAATGCCACCTGCCCGCCCGTCGCCACCCGAATCGGATGCCCGAACGGCAGCACCAGATGCGCCAGCACCACCGCCGCCCACAGGCCCGCGATCATGCCCCAGCGCAGCCGCGTCGGCGCGCCCATCGCCGCCCCGATGCCCCAAAGGGCCGCCGCCATCACCAAAACCAGCAGCATCAGCCCCGCCCGGTCGAGCCGAAACCGCCCGCCCCGCGCCCGCTCTCGCCCAGCGCCTCGACCGGCTCGAATTGCACCTGCACCACCGGCGCCACCACCATCTGCGCGATCCGGTCGCCATGATCGATCTCGAACGGCTCGCTGCTGGTGTTCAGCATGATCACCCCCAGCGGCCCGCGATAATCGCTGTCGATGGTGCCGGGGCTGTTGGGCAGGGTAATGCCGTGGGTCAACGCCAGCCCCGAACGCGGCCGCACCTGCACCTCGTAGCCCGCCGGAATCTCCAGCCGCAAGCCCGTCGGCACCAGTGCCCGCGCCCCCGGCGACAGGACGATCCCCTGCCGGTCGGCGAAATTGGCCCGCAAATCGGCCCCCGCCGCGCCCGCGCTCTCGTATTTCGGCAGGGGCATCCCGCGATCGGCCCCCGCGTCCCACGTTATCCGAACCGTGACCATCGCCGCTCCTTCATCTTGCCCAAAATACTCCCGCCGGAGGCTCCCCCGCCTCAGGCCAGCGCCTCCGCCAGCCGCTGCGCCAGGCGCCGCGCCACCAATGCCTTGTCCATGCGCGGCCAGTCCTCGACGCCCTCGCCGGTGACCAGGTGCACGGCGTTCTCGGCCCCGCCCATGATGCCGGTCGCCGGGCTCACGTCATTCGCCACGATCCAGTCGCACCCCTTGCGCGCCCGCTTGGCGGTGGCGTTTTCGATCACGTCGCAGGTCTCGGCGGCGAAGCCCACCACCAGGCCCGGCCGCCCCTCGCCCATCTGCGCCACATGCGCCAGGATGTCCGGGTTCTCCGCGAATTCCAGCACCGGCAGCGCGCCGGCCTGCTTCTTGATCTTGGCCTCGCTCTGCGCCGCGACACGCCAATCGGCCACCGCCGCCGCGAACACCGCCGCATCGGCCGGCAGCGCCGCCTGCACCGCCTCCAGCATCTGCGCGGCGGTCTGCACGCGCACCACCTCCACGCCATCGGGCGGCGGCACGTCGGCCGGGCCGGTGACAAACACCACGTCCGCGCCCAGCCCCGCCAGCGCCCGCGCGATCGCCGTGCCCTGCGCCCCGGATGATCGGTTGGCGATATAACGCACCGGGTCGATCGGCTCATGCGTCGGCCCCGAGGTGACCAGCACCCGCTTGCCCGCCAGCGGCCCCGCCGCCAGCCGCGCCGCGATCGCCTCGACGATTTCCTCGGGCTCAGTCATCCGCCCCGGGCCATGCTCGCCGCAGGCCATGTCGCCCGCGTTTGGACCGATCATCGCAACCCCGTCGCCTTTCAGCCATTCGCAATTGCGCTGCGTCGCCGGATGCTGCCACATCCGCACGTTCATCGCCGGCGCAATCAGCACCGGCGTGTCCGTGGCCAGCAACAGCGTCGTCGCCAGGTCGCCCGCCAGCCCCTGCGCCATCTTCGCCATCAGGTCCGCCGTCGCCGGGGCCACCACCACCAGGTCGGCGCTGCGCGATAGCTGGATATGGCCCATCTCGGCTTCCTTGGTCAGATCGAACAGATCCTCGTGCACCGCCTCCCCGGCCAGCGCCGACACCGATAGCGGCGTCACGAACTGCGCCCCCGCCCGCGTCAGGACCGGGCTGACATCCGCCCCCTGCCCCCGCAACAGCCGGATCAGCTCCAGCGTCTTGTAGGCCGCGATGCCGCCGCCGATGACCAGTAATATCCGCTTGCCCGCCAGCATGATCGCCCGCCCCCCAGACATGATGCCCCGACACTAGAACCCGCCGCGCCGATTGTGAACCTCTCATGGCACTTGCGGGCGCTGTTCGGGCGGGGATACTTGGGCACAAGCCGCGCGCATCGCCGAGCCGCGGGGTGGCGATCCTGCCGTCGCCGCATGGCACTTTATGCCAGCCAAACCCGAACAAGCTACTCGTTTCGCGCAAGCGTCGACAAATCGCCGCCCCAGAGGGGCGGGTCGGCGATGCGCGCGGCGCCCTTCGGGCTTGATTCCGCGCGCCGGACCACAGCACAAGCCGGGCGAGCGCCGGCCCGTGGGATGGCGCTCGCGCGGCGCCCTGCGGGCGCTATTCGCGCGCGCCACCCGCGCCGCCGCTACCGGAACGCCGCGCAGGGGTCCGGGCGCTCTGCCGGGGCGGCGAAACGCACCGCGTCAAAGCCGCCCTCGGGCGCGACGCCCGCCTCGCCCTGGCCCAGCGCGAATACCCGCAGCCCCGGCCGCACCCGCTCCAGCACCGTCGGCACCCCCCAGTCGCGCCGCGCGTGGCCGTTGCCGGTGATCACCACCACCGGCGCGCCCACCTCGTCCAGCGCGCGCAGCGCCGCGCGCGCCAGTTGCGCATCGCGCAGCCGTTGCAGGCCCACCATGCCGGGCAGCATCGCCTCGGGCATGGCATCGCAATGCGCCGCCATCTGCATCGCCTCGCGCGCCGCCTGCTGGCCCAGCGGCAGCGCCTCGCGCAGGCCATAGGCGCCCGCCTCGTCGCCGAAATACGCGGCCACCCCCTCTTGCATCGCCTGCCGCGCCGCCCCGCGCGGCACCGCGGCGCCGTAAACGCGCGCCTCCGGGGCCGCGGTGAATATGGGATGATACATCGTGAAATCGGGCCAGCCGCCATCGGCCCAGTCCAACGCCCGCGCCAGCGCCGCCGCACCCGCGCGGTTGTCCGGCGTGACGCGCGCCGCCTGCTCGGGCGTCAGCATCTCGAACACCAGCGCGGCGGGCTGGACAGCCGCCACCGCCTCGGCCTGCGCGGCGTGATGGGCCGGGTTGTCATGCACCTCGCCCAGGATCACCACCTGCGCCGCGCGCATCCGCTCCAGCACGCCGCCATCCAGCGCCGCCCACGCCGGGGCGGCCGCCAGCAGCACCGCGAGATATGCCAATACCCTCATGCCAGGAATTCATGCACCTCGCGCGACTGGCGTTCAAGCGTCTTGCGCATCTTGGCGAACGCCGCCGCCTCAAGCTGCCGCACCCGCTCCTTGCTCAGCTTGAGCTCGGCGCCCAGGCTCTCCAGCGTCCGCGGCGCATCGCGCAGCTTGCGCTCGCGCACGATGAACCGCTCGCGCTCGTTCAGCGCCGCCATCGCCTCGAGCAGCCACTTGCGCAGCGCCGCCGTGTCATGCGCGTTCTCGACGATCTCGGCGGCCTGCGTGCCCTCGTCCTCGATGGTGTCGATCCACTCGCGCCCCTCGTCCTCGACCGATTGCGTCGCATTGAGGCTGAAATCCGAGCCCGACAGCCGCCCCTCCATCATCTCCACGTCATGCAGGGGCACGCCCACCTCGGTGGAAATCGCCTGCCGCATCTGGTGCCGGTCCAGTTCCTCGCCCCGCGCCATCGCCTCGCGCTCCAGCCGCGCCTGAACCCGGCGCAGGTTGAAAAACAGGCTCTTCTGGCTGCTGGTGGACCCTGTGCGCACCATCGACCAGTTGCGCATCACGTAGTCCTGGATGCTGGCCTTGATCCACCACACCGCGTAGGTCGAGAATCGCACACCGCGATCGGGGTCGAACTTGTCCGCCGCCTTCATCAGGCCCAGGCCCGCCTCCTGGATCAAATCGTTCATGGGGGCGCCGTAGCGCCTGAACTTGGACGCCATGGAAATCGCCAGCCGCATATAGGCGGTGATCAGGCGATGCAGCGCCTCCTCGTCGCGCTCGTCGCGCCACGCATACGCCAGTTTCAACTCTGTCTCGGCGTCCAGAAGCTCGGCTTTCATGGCGCGGCGCGACATGCTGGTGTCGTTCGGTCCGTCAAGTGCCATATCATTACCCCCAGTCTGCAAGACCCGCGACCGCCCAGGGCGAAGGGCCTCTTTGCTAGTGTCACGCAGAATGCTACGCAGGCCTAGCGGGGATGGATCACAATAAGGTGTATATTAGATGTTGTCAAAACTGACCCTGGTGCTGGGCGGTGCCGCCTCGGGCAAGACGGCATTTGCCGAAAATCTTGTGAAAAGTGAAGGCGCGCCAATGGTTTACCTCGCCACCGCCGAGGCCCTGGATGACGAGATGAAAGCGCGGATTTCCGCGCATCAGGCCGCCCGCGGCCCCGGCTGGCATGTGGTCGAGGCCCCTTTGAACGCCGCCGATGCCCTGCGCGCCGCCGCCGCCGACAGCGTTATCCTGCTCGACTGCGCGACGATGTGGCTCAGCAACCAGATGGGCGCCGAAGGCGGCGATCTGGCCAGCGCCCAGGCGGCGCTGCTCGATTCGCTGACGGGCTGCGCCGCGCGGGTGGTGGTCGTGTCCAACGAGCTGGGCCAATCCGTGGTGCCCGAAAACGCGCTGGCGCGCCGGTTTCGCGATGCCCAGGGCGCGCTTAACCAGCAGATCGCCGCGCGCGCCGATC
>CAZOKA010000174.1:0-5649 GCA_964580265.1 uncultured Rhodobacterales bacterium
GGCCATCGTCTTTCATCTTGTTCTGATCGATGCCAAGCCCGCGCACCCAGTCGCTGCGGGCGCGCTCGATATAGCGCAGGTAGTTCGCGTAATAGACGATCCCGGCCATATCGGTGTCTTCGTAATAGACACGAATGGGCAAGCGATGTGTCATGGCGGTTGACCTCTTGGGCGGTTTTGCCAGCGCAGACTACTGCCCGCCCGTCAGAGTGCAAACGGTTTTCGCCCTGCCCCACGACGCCACAGGCCGGGCGGGGATCATCCCGCCCGGCCTGTTTGTCATTGCTCCGCACTGGCGGTGCCCCGTCAGCCGTAGACGATATTGGGCAGCCAGGTGATCACCGCAGGGAACAGCATGCATGTCACCAGCCCCACCACCTGCAGGAACAGGAACGGCAGCGCCGAGCGGAAGATATCGCTCATCGGGATTTCCGCCGGTGCCACCCCGCGCAGGTAGAACAGCGCATAGCCAAACGGCGGCGACAGGAAGCTCATCTGCATGTTCACCAGGTAAAGCACCCCGAACCACAGCACCAGGTCGCCCTCGGACCCAAGTCCGAACGCCTGCGCGCCCAGGGCCTTGATGATCGGAACGAAGATCGGCACCGCCAGCAGAAGGATACCCACCCAATCCAGGAACATGCCCAGCAAAATCAGGATCACCTGCATCAGGATCAGGATACCCCAGGGGCCAAGGCCGAGGCCGGTCATCGTCTGCTCGACGAATTCCTGCCCCCCTTCCAGCACGTAAAGACCGACGAAAATCGTCGCGCCGAACATGATCCAGATCACCATCGCGCTGGCCTTGAGCGTCGTCATGCAGGCATCGCGCACGGTGGCCCAGGTCAGCTTGCGGTGAATGGCCGCGACGATGAAGGCGCCAAAGGTGCCGATGCCCGCCGCCTCGACCGGGGTGGCGACCCCGGCAAATATCACGCCGAGAACCACCACGATCAAACTGATAGGCGCCGCCATGTTCCCCAGAAGGCGGAGCTTCTCGGCCGGGCTGACGCGCTCTTCCACGGGGATGGGCGGGCCTTTCTCCGGGTCGATGATGCACATGACGCTGACATAAAGGATATACATCCCCGACAGCATCAAACCGGGCAGCACCGCCCCGATAAACAGCTCGCCCACCGATTGCTCGGCCACAACGGCATAGATGATCGCCAGGATCGACGGCGGGATCAGAATGCCCAAGGTGCCGCCCGCCATGATCGCTCCCATGGCGATCTTTGGGTTGTAGTGCCGCTTGAGCATCGCAGGCAGCGCGATGATACCCATCGTCACCACGGCGGCACCGATCACGCCCACCATTGCCGCCAGGATGGTCGATGCGATGATCGTGGCCGAGGCCAGACCGCCCTTCACACCGCCAAGCAGCTTGTAGATCACATCGAACATCTCGTTGATGATCCCGGCCCGCTCCAGCATCGCCGCCAGGAAGATGAACAACGGGATCGCCGATAGCTGATAGTTCGTCATCAGCGGAAAGATACGGCTTGGCACGATATTGAGCGTCTGTTCGTCGCCAAGGATGAACAGGAACACGCAGGCCAGTCCGCCTGTCACGAAGGCAAGGGGCAACCCCGCCATCAGAAGCACCATCAGGCTGCCGAACATGAGGGCCGTCAGCCAGCCGATTTCCATTTCAAGACCCATGGATCAAGCTCCCTGCAGGGTGTTGCGGACGGTGGCCACATCGCTGGCCAGCTTCGATATCCCCTGTAGGATCAGAAGCACGGCACCAACGGCGATTGCCCATTTGAACGGCCAGTAGGCAATGGTCCACTCGGAGAACGAAACTTCGCCCACCACGGTGGCATCCATCGCAAAGATCCAGCCCGTGACCAGCAGGGTGCCCGCGAATATGAAGAAAAAGATCGAGGTGAACAGATCCACCACCGCTTTGCGCAGCGGCGACCACTCGGCATAGAAGACGTCCACCTTGACATGCGCATCGGTCAGCGCCGCATAGGCGCCGGCAATCAGGTATTGCATCCCGAACATCAGGAACATGCCCTCGTGCACCCAGATCGTGGGCGAGTTGAACACATAGCGTGCGACCACCTCGAAATAGTAGGCAAAGACGGCGATCACCGCCCAGTAACTGACGAATTCGCCGGAATAGTAGGACAACCTGTCGATGGCGCCCGTCCACCCGGTGCCGATATTGGAAATATCGCCGGTCGCCTTCTCGTGCTCGATTTTCTCAAGCCGCGCCGCGGCTTGCGCCTCAATCGCCTCAAGGCTGTCCGGGTCTGCATCGGCAGGGGGATGATCCTGCGCAAGCAAGCGCTCGCGCGCCCTACGCATGAGGGCGGGCAACAACAGGGCATCGATTGCCACGAATGCGCAAATGACCAGGAATGCGCCAAAAGCGACGTTGGACCACATCGCGCGGGCATCTGTGGCGCGCGTCAGTGCTGGCCGCGCCGTCTCCAGGTCCGTGCGTGCTGTCTCCAGGCGCTTTTCGGCAAGCTTGATCGCCTCCTGCTCCTTCTCCAGCATGCGTTCGGCGCGCTTTTCGGCAAATGTGCCCTCTTCCGCCTCGGCCAACTCGGTGCGCAACGTGGCAAGCTTTTCGTCGGCGCCGCTCACGCGCGGTTCGGCCCGCTCGATGACCCGCTCCGCGGTCTTGACCTGGTTGCTGGCTTCCGATTGCACCTCGCGCGCGGATCGTTCCTGCGCGTTGGCCACCAGGATCGCCAGGAAAACCGGCAGGTACAGAAGCCCCCACAGGTTTCGCATGTAAAGACGATGCAGCCCAAGCAGGCCGCCGGTGAACAGGATCATATAGCCAATTGGCAATGAATAGCCGGTTGTCTGGCGCCTGCGCGCCATGACCATGGCCACCACCGGAAAGACGATCAACGTCCCCCAATAGAGCCAGTGCGGCAAGATGAAGTCGATGCTGGGCATTGCAAATTCCGTGCGCTCGATCGTCGGATCATGAAACCGCGCCCCCGATCTTGACCGGGGACGCGGCGCTGCGGAGGCGGGGCAGGTGGATCAGAGATCCAGCGTCTGACCCTCGACCATCTCGGGCGTGACATAGCCAAGCGACCCCGACATCATGTAGTCAAGCTGCACCTTGAACACGCGCGCGGCGTCCTTGTCCCGGTTGGCGTATTTGTACCAGATCGGCACAGCCACTTCGGTCATCAGTTCGACATCGGTCTGGCCAAGGCGTGTTACCTGGGTTCCGTCTGCCATGAACTTGTCCCAGGCTTCCTGGTCGGCAGCCTGGATCGCGGCGTGGTGCATGTCGGAATAGCTGTGCACTTCCATCTCCACGAACTGCTGCATCTCGGGGCTGAGCGCATTCCAGCTTTCCATGCCGACGGTCAGATCCATGAGGTCGACCGGCTGATAAACCGACATGAAGCCCGGAGGCCCCATCGAGATATAATCGGTCACCTGGCTGAAGCCGAGCGCATAGTTGACCGCCGGCCCCACGTAGTCGGCCACGTCGATCGTGCCCTTTTCCAGCGCCGGGAAAATTTCCGATCCCGGCAGCAGCGTGGTCTTGGCACCAAGCTCCGAGAACAGTTCGGCCACCATCCCGCCGGGGGCGCGCATCTTGCGGCCGGCAAAGTCGTCGATCGACCGGATCGGCACCTTGGAGTGGATGATGTTCGGACCATGGTGAATCGGACCGACAAAATACATGCCCTGCTTGGCATACAGCTCGCGCGCCATCTCCAGGCCACCAAGCCCGTAGTAGAATGTATCGAACTCGTGCGGGTTACGCAGGCCCATCGGATAGCTGGTCAGGAACATGGCCGCGGGGATGATGCCCTGCGCATAGATCGTGAACGGGTTCACGGCATCCAGAACGCCATTCTTGACCGCATCGAAAAGCTGGAAATCACCGACAACGTCCTTTGCGCCGAACGGCTCGAACGCCAACTCGCCGCCGGTTTTCTCGACGATCGAATTTGCCCAGTCCTCGAAAATCTTCAGCCCGATACCGCCGGGCCAAGAGGTCTGCACCTTCCATGTGGTTGTCTGGCCTTGCGCCGTCGCGATCGCTGGCGCACCCAGTCCGGCCGCGCCGGCGGTGGCGATACCTCCCAGAGCCTGGCGACGTGAAATCAGTTTGTTCGACATGTCATCCTCCCTAACAGTCTTGCGCCGGCACACACCGGCTGTGCTTCCATGAGCCATGCCGATACTAACCGGATTCATTTATTGGTAAAGATATTTTTCCAATTCACCGAAGTTTGGTAAATTCCTGTCCCACGTCAATATCCTGCCCCGCGCCCAGCAAGGCAGGCGTGTGTGGCAATTTTCGCATAGTGGGACAGCGCGACGCCCCAAACGACACACCCGCAACCCCGCAAAGCGCCAGTCAGAAAAGAAGCGCAACCACCAGCGGCGCCAGAAAGGCTGTCAGAATGGCATTCATCCCCATCCCAATGCCTGAAAATGCCCCGGCAGTGGAATTCACCCGAAAGGCGTGCGCGGTGCCGATACCATGAGCGGCAAGCCCCACCGCGAACCCCCTTGCGCGCCAGTCCGTAATGCGCAGGGCGTTCAACATGGGGGTGGCGACGATCGCACCGGTGATGCCGGTCAGGATGACAAGAACAGCAGTCAGCGTCGGCTCCCCGCCGATCGCTTCGGACACGCCAAGCGCAACCGGCGCCGTTGCCGATTTCGGGGCAAGCGACAACAATGTTTCGCCCCGAACGCCCAACGCATAAGCAATTCCAAGCGCCGACAGGATCGCGGTCAACGACCCGGCAAACAGCGCCACCGCCATCGGCGCAAGCGCCTGTCTTACCCGCCCGAGATTGGCATGCAGCGGCACCGCCAGCGCCACGGTCGCGGGGCCAAGCATGAAATGCACGAATTGCGCCCCCTCGAAATAGGTCTCGTACCTGGTGCCGCTGAGTCCCAGCACGCCCGCAATGATCACGATCGAGATCAGCACCGGATTGGCAAGTGGGTGCCCCCCCAGCGCATTCGATATCCAGTCGGCAATGACATATGCCGCCAGCGTCACGGTGAGCCATAACAATGGCTCCTGCGCGAGATAGGACCAAAGCTGAAACGGGTCATTCATCGTGGCGCACCCCCATCAGCCTTGCAGTCACCAGAAAGGCCCCGACACCCACGAGGATCGCCAGCATCGTGGACCCCACCAGGGCCGCAGCCAACGCCAGGCCGGACTCGGCAAAGGTTGCCAGATGCGCGGTGACACCGACACCCGCCGGCACGAACAGCAACGACAGGTGCGCCAGTAACCCGTTTGCCGTGTCACGCATTCGCTCGGCCAGCCCCGGCATTGCAAGAAGCGTCACGAACAGCGCACCCAACCCGATCACCGGCCCCGGAATCGACAACTCCACCCCGCGAGCAAGCATTTCTCCCCCCAGTTGGAAAACAAGCAGGATCGCAATGTTTCGGATCATGAAACAAGGGCCTTGTGCCCTGTTGCCTTGCCGAAACCGGCGTTGCGCCCGACGTCCAAAAACAGCAGATGCACCATCCCGGCTGCCCCCAATCCCCAATGCAATCCGAGACTGCGGCAGTTTACCGAATGGATCAAGGTGCTTGTCCGACCTGTACGCCAGACCCGATCACGAGTGTTCGCCACCTGACGAAAGGTTCCCTCGTGCCGACAGGATCTTGGTGGCCGGT
>CAZOKA010000175.1:0-5615 GCA_964580265.1 uncultured Rhodobacterales bacterium
CGGCGGCAGGGCACCTCGGGCCTGGACGAGAAAGCGGCGCGCTGAGGGCGGGGCGCCTTGACCCCGCGCATTGGCGCTTGGCTTTCAACGGCGGCGACAGGCCATCACCGCCCCCGGCACCGGGCGGCATGGCCAGATGTCGGAAATCAGTTGTTCAACCCCGCCAACAGCCCGGCATGAACCGCCGGCGCGCCGGCCAGCACCCCGCGCGTCTGCGGCCATGTCTTGTTGAACCTCAGCGGCGCCCCCGCCCTGTCGGTCACGAGCGCCCCCGCCTCGGCCAGGATCAGCGCCCCGGCAGCGATATCCCATTCCCAGCTATCGCGCAGCGTCAGCATCGCGTCGAAGCGTCCCTCGGCCACCAGCGACAACCGATAGGCCAATGACGGCCTATGATGCCGCTCCACCCCCGGCGCGCTACCCGCACGCCAGTGCTGCGCCTCGAAGGCAGGGCGCGCGGCCAGCACCGATGCGCCCTCAAGCCCGGCGCGCGCCGAGTGGCGGATCGCACGCCCGTTCAGCGCCGCACCGCCCCCCGCGCGCGCGGTATACATCCGGTCCTTGAGCGGCAGGAACACCACGGCAGCAGTCACCTGCCCATCCCGCACAATGGCCAGCGAATGCGCCCAGGCATCCGCCCCTTCGATGAAACTGCGCGTGCCGTCGATCGGATCGACAACGAACGCCGCGCGCCGCGACAGGCGGTCGTCGGTGTTGTCCGGGCTTTCCTCCGACAGCCAGCCATAGTCGGGCCGCGCGCCGCGCAGCCGTTCCTCCAGCACCGCGTTCACCGCCAGGTCGGCCGCCGTCACCGGCCCCGCGCCGCCGGGCTTGTCCACGATGTCCAGCTCTCCGCCGACATAGCGCGTGGCGGTTTCCGCCGCCGCCCACCCCGCGCCGATCAGCAGATCCAGGTCGGCCTCACTCCCCGGCAAGGGTCATCCCCCCGACCAACAGCGATGGCACCACCCGCGACAGGTGCGCGCGCGCATCGTTGGCCGGCGTCATCCGCATCAGCATCTCGCGCAGGTTGCCCGCGATGGTGCATTCGTTCACCGGGTAGGCGATCTCGCCCTCCTCGATCCAAAAGCCGCTGGCGCCGCGCGAATAATCGCCGGTGTTGGGGTTGATCGTGCTGCCTATCATCGAGGTCACCAACAGGCCCGTGCCCATCTCGCGCAGCAGCTCCTCGCGGCTCTGCGCTCCTTGCGTCAGCGCCACGTTCCAGTTCGACGGCGACGGTGGCGCCGATGTCCCCCGCGCCGCGTTGCCCGTCGATGGCAGGCCCAGCTTGCGCCCCGTCGCCAGGTCCAGCGTCCACCCCGTGAGTACCCCGTTCTCCACGATGGCGCGCCGCCGCGTCGGCAGCCCTTCGCCATCGAACGGGCGCGATCCCGCCGCGCGCGGGCGGTGCGGGTCTTCGATCAGCGAGAGCGCCTCGGGCAGCACCGCCTGCCCCTGCGCATCGCGCAGCCATGACGCCCCGCGCGCGATCGCGGTGCCGTTCACCGCCGCCAGCAGGTGCCCGATCAGGCTGGCCGCCACCCGCTCGTCATAGAGCACCGGAAACGCGCCGGTGCGCGGCCTGCGCGGCGACAGGCGCGCCGCGGCCCGCTCGCCGGCGCTGCGGCCGATGTCCTCGGGGGGGCGCAGATCGGCCTGGAAAATACGCATGTCGCCGTCGTGGTCGCGCTCCATTCCCGCGCCGCTGCCCGCGATCGCCACGCAGCTCAGCGCGCGGTCGCTGCGCCCGTAGCCGCCCGAAAACCCGTTGCTCGCCGCCATGTGCACCTGCCTGCGCCCATAACCCGCGCTGGCCGATTGCACCTGGCTCACGCCCGCCACGTCCAGCGCCGCCGCCTCGGCGCGCCGCGCGTCCTCCTCAAGCGTGTCCGGCCCCGGCTCGTCCGCCGGATCGCACAGCTCCAGTGCCTCGATGTCCCAGCCCTTCGCCAGTTGCTCCGGCTCGGCCAGGCCCACGGTCGGATCTTCGGGGGCCTCGCGCGCCATCGCCACCGCGCGCGCGGCCATCGCCTCCATCGTCTCGGGGCGGGTATCGGACGCCGACACGCAGGCCTGTCGCCGCCCCAGCAATACGCGCAGCCCGATATCGGTACTCTCCGCACGCTCTGCCTGCTCCAGAACGCCGCCGCGCACATCGACGCTCAGCGAGGTGTCGCGCACCGCCATGGCGTCGGCGGCATCCGCGCCGGCCCGGCGCGCAACCTCCAGCAGGGTTTGCGTCAGGGCTTCGGGTGTGTCGGTCATGGGCTTTGGCCTTTCGCTGTCGGACCCAAGGCAGGTAGCCCGCCTCGGCCCGCCTTGCAAGCCGCGCCGCCAGCGCCCGTGGCTGTGTTGGAGCCTCCGGCGGGAGTATTGTTGGCAAGATGAAGCACAAGACAGTCCCCGAGGGGCTGTCTTCCGACCGGAAATATCACGGGTGGGGGCCGCGGGGCGACCATCGGCCCCCTTGAGGGGTTAGCGCAGCCGTTCGCCGTTCGCCAGCACCTTGCCGTCGGCGGTGACCTCGATGTCGGAGGTCAGCACGTCATCGCCCGCCGGGGTCGAGAACAGGCCCAGCATCATGCGCATGCCGGTCACCTGGTCCTCGGGGATCAGGCCCATCGCCGTCAGCTTGTCCAGAAGCGTATGCGCCCCCTCCAGCCGCAGCGACACCTTGCCCTCGGGGCGCGGCATGCCGTCGAACGTCTCCAGGTCGGAATTGTCGAAGGTAAACGCGCCGTCGCCTGTCAACTCGGCCCCGGCCACAGAAACTTGCAGTGCATTGATCCGCGCATCGTGCAGCTTGCCCGGGGGCTGGTCGAGGTCTTCCATCTTCTCGGCGTCCATCACGTCCTGCTCCAGCGTCACGCTGCCGCCCAGATCGACGCGCACCGTCGCCGCGTCATGCGGCAATTGCCCGCCCGGATCGACCATCGCCCACATCTGCTCGGGCACCGACAGCTCGCGCAGGGCCAGGCTCAGGCCGAATTCCTGCCGCTCCTCGCTGCTGCTGACCGGCAGGGTCAGGTTCAGGCCCATCTCGGCCAGGCTCATGGCAACGGGGAACGGAATTTCCGAGCTGGTCATGTTCATCGTCATGTCGCGCGCGCTCACGCCATAGCGCAATCCGTCCTGCGCCATGCCGAATTCCAGCGTGCCACCCGCCGATTGCGTCGTGCCTTCGCTCTGCACGCCATCGGCGTCCATCGAGAACGCGCTTTTGCCGCTCCCGTAGGTCATTTTGGCCGCCATGCCAAAGCCTGCGCGCAGCGCCCCGGCCATATCCTCGCGGTAATCGACCGCCTCGGGGATCTTGCCTTCGCTCTCGCTGGTCAGCTCGCTCAGGCTGCCCTCGAACCTGATAAAGCCGTCTTCGCTGTCGGGATCGGCCAGATCCATGTCATAGCTCAGCGTGCCGATCGTCAGGTCCGACGTATAGGCCCGCACCGCCCCCGAGACGATCTCGCTGACGCCGGCGATGTTGCTCAGGGTGATCATCGCCGTGCCGATGTCCTGCGGCTCGCCGTCCACCACGACACGGGTAAGCCGCAGCACCGATTCCGCCGCCGAATAGGCATAGTTCATCTGCGCGCCGGGTGTGCCCGACACCACCGTCGAGAACCCCGTTTGCGCGTGCTCCAGGGTGATCTCGACGTTTTCCTCGCTGTCGTCGGCGGGGTCCACCAGGACGGTGATCGGCATCGCGTCCGGCAGGCCAAGCTCGACCGTGCCATTGCCCATATCGGTCAGCGACAACCCCGGAACGGTGAGCTGGACCAGGCCCTCGTCCTCGGGCAGGTCTATGCGCATCACCATGTCGCGCACGCTCAGGCCCTCGGCGGTGGCTTCTTCGGTGGCGGTCATTTCCACGCCCATATCCGCGTAGGTCGCCTTGAACTCCTGCCAGACCTGCTTGGCGGTCACATCCGCCATCGCCGGGCCGGAGAATGCAAACGCGGCCACCACGGCCGCACGGCTTGTCCAATATCGGGTCATCATACCTCGCCTTTCGTGAAATCGTTTGCCACAGCTTCTTCGCATGTCCGCGCCGCGTCAAGCGATCAAGACGCTGGACCGCTCCGCCCGCCCGGTCTACCACGGGGGCTGAACACGGAGGAGACATATGATCGACCTGACAGGAAAAACCGTTCTGATCACCGGCGCCAGCCGCGGCATCGGCGCCGCCAGCGCCCGCATCTTTGCCGGGGCCGGCGCCAACGTCGCCCTCGCGGCGCGCAGCACCGACGCCACCGGCGCGCTGGCCGATGAAATCGGCGCGCGCGCGCTGGCGCTGGCCTGCGACGTCAGCAGCTACGCCGACGTTCAGGCCGCCGTCGATGCCACCAGCCGGAAGTTCGGCGGCCTCGATATCGTGATCGGCAACGCCGGCATGATCGAACCGATCGGTCCCCTGGCCGAGGCCGACCCCGACGAATGGGCCCGCGCCATCCAGGTCAACCTGACCGGCGTCTTCAACGGTATGCGCGCCGCGCTTCCCGTGATGCAGGCGCGTGGCGGCGGCACCATCATCACCGTCAGCTCCGGCGCCGCCCACAACCCGCTGGAAGGCTGGAGCGCCTATTGTTCGTCCAAGGCGGGCGCGGCCATGCTGACCGCCTGCGCCGACCGCGAGGCGCGCAGCGCCGGATTGCGCATCATGGGCCTGTCGCCCGGCACCGTGGCCACCGACATGCAGCGCACCATCAAGCAAAGCGGCGTCGGCCCGGTGGCGCAACTCGACTGGTCCGAGCATATCCCCCCCGAATGGCCCGCGCGCGCCCTGCTGTGGATGTGCAGCCCCGACGCCGACGACTGGATCGGGCGCGAGGTGTCGCTGCGCGAGCCGTCGATTCGCAAGCGCGTCGGGCTGACATGATCGGGCTGGATCGCGGCGATGATGGTCTGTGGACGGTCACGCTGGACCGGCCGGACAAGGCCAATTCGCTAACCCCCGAGATGCTGGAGGAGCTGCTGCGCATCGCCCGCGATGCGCAGGGCGCCCGCGCGCTGATCCTGACAGGGCGCGGCCGGGTGTTCAGCGCCGGCGCCGACCTGGACGCCGCGCGCGCCGGCCTCGCCACCAGCCCCCTGTGGGAGGAATTGTCAGCGGCCATCGCGGCGCTGCCGGGGCTGACCATCGCCGCGCTCAACGGCACGCTGGCGGGCGGTGCCATGGGCATGGCGCTGGCCTGCGATCTGCGCATCGCGGTGCCGGGGGCGAAATTCTTCTACCCGGTGATGAAGCTGGGCTACCTGCCGCAACCTTCCGATCCGGGGCGCATGGCGGCGCTGATCGGTCCCGCGCGGACCAAGCTGCTGCTGATGGGCGGACAGAAGATCGACGCGGATACCGCGCTGACCTTCGGCCTGATCGACCGGATCTGCGCGCCGGACGCCCTTTTGGACGAGGCCCGCACCATCGCCGCCGACACGCTGGCCGCCGAGCCGCGCATCGCCACGGGGATCAAGGCACTGTGCACGCCGGGCCGCGACTGAGCTACTATTCCGTCACCTGGCACAAGGTTCCCGCGCCCCTTTTCGGTCCTGGGAGCCGGTGATGGCCTGTTGCGGACGTTGGGCTATTGACTGAAGAGCCGCGCGGTGCCCGACCG
>CAZOKA010000176.1:0-5604 GCA_964580265.1 uncultured Rhodobacterales bacterium
GGGCGGCCCGGCGATGCGCGGCGGGCTTCGCCCTTTATTCCGCGCATTGGTGCCATGCCTCAAAGGCAGCTCCAGGCCAGTCGCGACAAAACTCTCTTGGCCTGACCCGGCCGCGAATGGCTCCGGGCGGTCATCGGGCACCTTGTGCCAAGTGGTGCGCCCCAAGGCGTGTATCGCTTGCACGGTATCGTCGGTTCGCGCCACGGGCGATCCTGCCCGCTTACAGCTCGATCTCGTCGCCCGGCGCGGGCGGCTCCGGCGCCGGCTCCGCCTCGGGCTTGCGGCGCAGGATGATATCGCCGTTTGGCAGCATCTCGGGCGGGTAATAGTTGGTGATGTCCTCGACCTTGCTCAGCAGCTCGGCCAGCGCCGGCCCCATCTCGTGCAGGAATTCGCGCACCGCCGGGGTCATTTCGCCTGCCAGGTCGCGCAGGTTTTCCATCGCCGGGTCCACCTCGTCCATCAGGCCGCGCAGGAACAGGCGCGCGCCCTCTTCCATCAGGGAATAGCCATCGCCGGGTGTATCCTCGGGCGGCGCATCCTGATCCTGCGCAACCGCGGGCATTGCCGTCAGGCACAACACCGAAAAGAGTCTCAACGCGTGTTTCATGGCGCGTATCCTAATGCATTTTCCCAAACGGGTGTATCGCTTTCTCTTCATGGCCTGCGGCCCGTGAACGCCGGCGTTCACAAATCCAGATCGACCGTCACCGGAAAATGATCCGACGCCGTCAGCAGCGCATCGCGCAATTCCGGCACGCGCCAACACCCCGGATCGTCGAACGGATGCCAAATCCGCCAGCCATGCGCCTTCGGCCGCAAATCGGGCGAGACCAGGATATAATCCAGCAGCGCCGACAGGTAGCGTTCCTCGGCCTCGCCGTTTCCACGCGCCTGCGGCGCCAGCAGGAACCGCGCCGAGGCCGGGACCACCCCGACACGTTGCTGCAACGCCCGGCGCGCATGCGGATCATGCAACACCTTGCGCGGCGCGTCGCCCATGACGATCTCCAGCGTCGAGCGCCCGAACAGCCCCTCGAACTCGTCCAGGCCCGGACCGTCATTCAGATCGCCCATCACGATCAGCGGCGCGCCATGCTCCAGCTCTTCGTCGATGCGGCGGCGCAACCAGATCGCCTGCGCCAGTTGCTTGCGGCGGTTGGCGATCGACAGGCGCATGACCTGGTCGTCGCTGGTGGCCCCGTGCGGCGCCTTGGATTTCAGATGCGCGCCGATCACGCGAAACCTGGCGCCGCTGGCCCTGACGCGCACCGCCAGTTCCAGCGGCGGCTTGGAAAACCGCACCTGTTCGGCGGTCGCGTCGATATCCAGGTCGATCCGGAACACCCCGTCGAACCGCGGCGTTCCCTCCTGAGCGCGCGCGCCCTCGGGCGGTCCATGCGGATCATGCCGTACCGAAACAACGTCCGGGTCGTACAACAGCGCGATCTCCTGCTGGGTGTCGTTGGCAAATCCCATCACCGCCCGGCGCGCCCGCAGGTCGAACAATTCGGCGAATTTCTCCAGCGCACGCAGTGTCTTGCGGTCGGTATTGTGATCGGGCGCCTCGACCACCAGGATCATGTCGGCGTCAATGGCCGTGAACACGATCCCCAAAGCCCCCAGTTGCTCCCCCCGCGTCACCCCGCGCCGAGCCGAAGGTTCCGTGTCGTCCTGCGGAATGCCGTCGTCATCGAACAGCGCGTTGAACCACTCCACGTTATATGTGGCGATCCGCATCAGGCCGCCTCGCCCGCGATTTCCTCCCACGCGCGGTTGATGTCGATCATGCGCTTCTCGGCCAGCTTGACCGCCTCCTGCGGCACCCCGCGCGCCGCCAGCGCGTCGGGGTGCGTCTCGCGCACCATGCGCTTCCAGGCGCGGCGCACCTCCTCCAGCGGGGTGTCGGGGCTGACGCCCAGGATGGCATAGGGGTCCGGCGCGGCATCGGGCACAAACCGGCTGCGAAGCGCGCGAAACTCGGCCTCGGGCAGCTCCAGTATCTCGGCCACCCGGTGCAGAAAGGCATCCTCGGCGGGGTGGTAACTGCCATCGGCCATGGCGATGTGAAACAGCCCCTCCATCAAATCGCACAGGCAATCCTGCCCGTCGCGGAACATGGCGCGCACCTTGCGGGCGTATTCCTCGTACCCGGCCACGTCCTGCCGCGCCAGGTTGAACACCCGCGCCGCGCCCGGCTCGTCCTGCGGCGCGATGGTGAACACCTCGCGCATGGCGCTCACCTCGTTACGAGTGACCTGCCCATCGGCCTTGGCCATCTTCGCGCTCAGCGCGATCACCGCGATGGTGAACGCCACCGACCGCTCGGGCGCACCGCCCGCGCGCAGCCGGTCGAAAACAACGCTCAGCCCCTCGCCCTTGCGCAGGGCCGACACAGCGTCAGTGATGCGTGACCAGATCGACATGACACTATCCTAACCGCTCCTGCGTACCCTGTCAGTGCGACATCACAGAAACTTCTGCAACACAACCAGATCCATCCAGCGGCCAAACTTGCGCCCCACCTGCGGCAGCCGTGCAACCTGCACGAACCCCACCGCCTCGTGAAACGCGACACCGGCGGGGTTCTCGGCGCTGACCCCCGCGATCAGCGAATGCACCCCCGCCTCGCGCGCATGATCGCACAGCGCCGCCATCAGCGCCCGGCCAATACCGCGCCCCCGCGCGGCATCGGACAGGATGATCGAATGTTCCATCGTGTGGGCATAGCCCGGCCCCTTGCGAAACTGTCCGTAGGTGGCAAATCCCAGCACCTCGCCCGCCGCGCCCTCGGCCAGCAGAAAGGCGCGCCCCTCGACGCGGCACGCCTCGAACTCGGCCGCCAGCCCCTCGGGCGTCTTGAGCGTGGTGGTAAAGGTCGTTGCACTGTCGCGGATCAGAGGGTTCCAGATCGCCGCGACCGCCCCGGCATCACGCGCCTGCGCGGGGCGTATCCTCATGTCAGGCTCCGGCGCCAGCCGCCCCACCGAATGCCCAGTGCCGCCCCGACATGCGCGCACCCGGTCTCCAGCGCTTCGGCGGCCACCGCCAAATGATCCAGCTTCATCATGTCCCTGCTCCTTCTTCCGGCCAGAAATATCTACCGGAAGCCTTCGGTCAACACCTGATAGCGCCAAGGCATGGACAAAGTACGTGGTGGCCCGGATATAGACACGCCTTTGCCCGCGCGGTTTGCACGGGGCGAGCAGCGTGATTGTCATGACTGCCCCCCGGCAAGCGGCTTGCTCCGGTGCGGCGGCCCCTATCCCTGCGCGGCCAGCACCTCGGCGGCCAGCCTGCGGTTGATCGGGCGCTGCTGGGCCAGCGCGGCGTTGTCGAGCGTATCCACCAGCCGCCGCGCGCTGTCGAACGAGCGGTCCATGCGCGCCACCAGGTAGGGGATGGTTTCGGGGGTGGGGTTCAGTTGCCGATCGGCGAACAGCTTGGCCAGCAACGCCGCCAGCAGGCGGTCGTCGGGCGGCTCCAGCGTGGCGGATTGCGCCTGCTGCATGCGGCTGGCCAGGTCGGGCAGGGTCAGGCTCCAGCGGCCCGCGGGGCGGTCGGCGGTCAGCAGCAGGGAATGCCCCTCGGCCAGCACCAGGTTGTGCAGGTGGAAAAGCGCCGCCTCGGCGTCCGCGTCGCCGGCGATGGTCGGCACGTCCTCGATCACGACGGGCGCGGTGGCCAGCGCGGGGATGTCGGCGCCCGGCAGCGCATCGGCGGCGATGATCCGCGCGCCGCTGGCGGCGGCCCAGACATGCGCCAGATGCGTTTTGCCCGCGCCCGCCGGTCCGATCAGCGCCAGCTTGCGGCCCGGCCAGTCGCGCCAGCCCTCGATCAGCGCCACCGCCATGGCGTTGGCGGGCGAGACGAAGAAATCCTCGCGCCCCAGCGCCGCGCGCACTGGCAAATCGAAGCTTAGCTGTCGCGCCATGTCAGCCCTCGTCCCGTCCAGAAAGCCCGCGATAGAGCTTGCTGCCCCGGTACTGCCCGACGAAGAACCGCACCACCACGCCCAGCGCCGCGGCCAGCGGAACCGCCACCAGCATACCGACGAATCCGAACAGCGTGCCGAACACCGACAACGCAAAGATCAGCCAGACAGGGTGCAGCCCCACCGAAGAGCCGACCAGCTTGGGCGTCAGGAAATTGCCCTCGGCCACCTGGCCGGCCACGAAGATGCCCGCGATCAGGCCGATGGTCATCCAGTCGCCCCAGAACTGGAACAGGCCCAGCCCGATGGCCAGCGCTCCGCCAACCAGCGCGCCGACATAGGGGATGAAGGTGACCAGCCCGGCCACCGCGCCGATCACCAGCCCGAATTGCAGCCCCACCAGCATCAGCGACACGGCATAGAACGTGCCCAGGATCAGGCTGACGGTGCCCATGCCGCGAATGAAGCTGGCCAGGGTGGCGTCGATCTCGCCCGCCAGCCGGCGGATCACGGGGGCATGATCGCGCGGCAGCATCTCGTCGATGCGGGCGATCATGTGATCCCAGTCGTATAGCAGGTAAAACGCCACCACCGGCACGATCACCAGAAGCAACAGGATATTGATCACCGAGGCAGCCGAGCTGACGACGGAATTCAGCACCTTGCCGCCCTGGTCTCGGATCGTCTCGCCCAGCGAGACCAGCGATTGGTGCAGCGTCGAATCGGTATCGACCAGCGCCGGGAAGCGCGAGGTCAGGAAGCCCTGCAAATCCTGGAACAATTGCGGCGCGATGTTGATCAGCGATGCGGTCTGCGACACCAGCGTCGGCACGATCAGCAGCGCCGCGATGACGAAGGCCAGCAGCGCCACGAAGGTGATGATCGCCGTCGCCACCCCGCGCGAGGCGCCCATCCGCTCCAGCCGGTCGGCGACCGGGTCGAGGAAATAGGCGATCGCCGCGCCCAGCACGAAAGGCAGGATCACGTCGCCCAGGTACCACAGCACGACCATGAACGCCGCTGCGGCGATGCCCCAGTATTTCAATTGATCCCTGACCGGAAGCCCCATGCGCGCCCCTCTTTTGACTTCCCTTCATCGCGCGTTGCGCGCGGGGTTTCAAGTGCGCAGCGCGCGCGGAACAAGGGCGCGGAGCGGCGCTGGTGGCCGGGACGGGCGATTCGGGGGTTAACGGCCCTTTTTTTGCAAGGTTCGGCGCGTCTGCAACCCGGCGGTCCCGCGTCGGTATCGCGTCGGTATCGGCGCCGGGCCGGGGGTGGATTAATGCGCCGCGCGCCGCGCAACGCCCCAAGATGTGGGGCGGGGCGGGGTTGGCGTGCTGTTGTCCGGGGTTGGCCTGTTGCTGCCGTTGGGCGACCGGACGAGGGGCCGCGCGGTGCCCGACCGCAGGGGTAGGCGCTGAAACGCTGGTGGTTCGCGTTTTATGCCAGCCAAATACATCCTCGCTATCAATAGCTTGAAACGCCAGCCAAAGCGCCCGCCCGTCACGCCGGAGGCGTGCCGACTATTGGCGGCGCACCTTCGGTGCGACGGGGGCGGGTCATGCTGAAAGCATGCCTCTGGCATGACCGCTGCGCGGCGGCGCTACGCGCCTGGATTCCGCGCATTGGTGCCAGACTGTCAACGGCAGCAAAAGCCCATCACCGCCCAC
>CAZOKA010000177.1:0-5602 GCA_964580265.1 uncultured Rhodobacterales bacterium
GGGCAGGATATCCGCTCGGAGATGCTCTCGACCATGAAACGTCTGGGCATGAAGGTGGACAAGCATCACCACGAAGTCGCGTCATGCCAACACGAACTTGGCCTCATCTTCGGCACCGTCACCAAGCAAGCCGACGAGTTGCAGAAGTACAAGTATGTCATCCACAACGTCGCGCAGGCCTACGGCAAGACGGCAACCTTCATGCCCAAGCCGATCGCTGGTGACAATGGCACGGGCATGCACGTCAACATGTCGATCTGGAAGGATGGCAAGCCGCTGTTCGCTGGCGACAAGTATGCCGACCTGAGCCAGGAAGCACTGTATTTCATCGGCGGCATTCTTCAGCACGCCAAGGCGCTTAACGCCTTCACCAATCCGTCGACCAACAGCTACAAGCGCCTGATCCCCGGCTTCGAAGCCCCCGTTCTGCGCGCCTACTCGGCCCGGAATCGCTCGGGCTGCGTGCGCATCCCGTGGGCCGAAAGCCCCAAGGCCAAGCGCGTCGAGGCCCGCTTCCCCGACCCCGCCGCCAACCCTTACCTGTGCTTTGCGGCCCTGCTGATGGCCGGGATCGACGGGATCAAGAACAAGATCGACCCCGGCGAGGCAATGGACAAGAACCTCTATGATCTGCCCGCTGAGGAACTGGCCGACATCCCGACGGTTTGCGGCTCCCTTCGCGAGGCCGTTGACGAACTGAACAAGGACATGGACTTCCTGCTTGCAGGCGATGTGTTCACCCGCGATCAGATTGAGGGATACATCGGCCTCAAGATGGAAGAGATCGAGATGTACGAGCACACGCCGCATCCCGTCGAATTTCAGATGTACTATAGCTGCTGACATCCACCGGCGGTCGATGCCGCCCGCAAACATAGCCAAGGGCGCCCCTATCTTGAGGGGGCGTCCTTTTTCTTAATCGGCATGCCAAATTCCTCCTCTGCCTCATTGTTTGCGAATTTGCGACAAATTAACCGCGTTTTTGAGATCTATACCCGAGAGTGTTTGAAGCCGTACACATCGGGGAGCACTGTCATGAGCACAGGCACACACCGCTACAAAACAGGCCTTGTATTCACCGCGTCGCACGACATCGATTGCGTCGCCGTGATCAACCGCATCGGCATGATTCTTGAGGCGCGACAAACCCGCGTGACGGGCAAGCGCATTCTTTCTGACACGCGGGCGCAGATCGACGCCACGAACATCGAAGTAACAATACATGCCGATGACAGTGACTCCGACCCCGATGATTCGCTTCGCCTGATCATCGGCGTCACCGCGCATGATTGCGATTCGGCCAGTGACGACGATCAGGCACTCAGACTGCTGGCAGCAGTTACGCTGGATCTGGTTCAACACATGATGCCCGAATCCCTTTGGTGGCTCACGCCATCGGCAGAACTCAGTCGCGAGCAATTCCTCAGCGCGGCAGGCCCACGCCGCCCACGCCGAGTGCGCCACAGCCGCACCCGCAAGGCAGCCCAACGGCCAACACACGCAGGCGTCCCCCCCCGCGCTGCCTACTCAGCCAGAAGGACGGACACTCCTTTTCCAAGTGTCGAGGAAAGTCTTGAACATCTCGATGCGCGGATGACCGAGCATCTGTCACCGCAAGATGATGGCGGTTTCATTACCAGCGCGCCCGACTCGCAGGAACACACGCTGCGCGAGGTATTCCTGTCTGATATGGCCAGCGCCGAGTCAAACGACGCATATGCCGACGAACAACCAAATCAGGTGCAACGCCTGACAACCTGGATACTTTCGATCACGGTCGGCGTGTTCTCTCTGCCGGTCGCGGCTGTGCTGATTGTTATCAATTTGCTACGTGGCGAAGACATGCGCCTGTCGGCACAAGCGCTTTCTCTTACCGGGTTTTTCATCGCCCTTAGCAGCAGTGGCATGCTGGTCGAGGCTGTCTCGTTGTTCACAATCTGACCAAGGGAAATTCACGTTAAACGAAATCGGCGAGCGCCCGAATTTCGACATAATTTGTCCAAATTTGAAGCAGATTGCGCAGCCAGATTAACCATACCTAGGAGTGAGGCCTGCAATGTCACAAGACACCACCTGCATCGTCGCTTGCCTTGCATACGGGGCAAAGCCCGAATTGTCGTTTCCTGAAATCGTCAGAACCTTTGGTGACGTTCTGGAATCGCACCGAATGCCTCAGCGTTCCATTAGCTTCGATTCAGATGACATAGCTCTAATCGACCTCGATATGATGCGCATAGCGCTTGGGTGGTACCGCCCGGAGACCCCAGACCAATCCTGGTACCTCGCAATTGCAGTCGGCCCCTCACCCCACTCACAACGCCAGACGATGCCACGTCGCTTTAGTGAGCGCATGGCCCAAAGTGTGATCGAGCGCATCGGTCTCACCCTGCCATTTGACGCGGTCCTATGGAGCGAGACACCCCCGCCGCTGGATGTAGACAGGATGGACCAAGTGCTCGATGCGCTCAGTGGTTTGGCATCAATGCCAAGTGATCCGCGCAACTCAGATGCGCAAGACATTGAAGCAGTAATGGCCGGTGCAGAGTCCACTGCACGCACAGAAGGCGGCAGACCCGAAGATCATCTTCACGTCGGGGAAGTTGAAGATACAACGCCCAAAGGTGACAACGAAGATATCGGAGAACCCCAATCTGCCCGCCGCCTGTTTGCCGAGGTGTATGTCAAAGAACCCGAAGGTTGCTCCCTGCAGATGTATTTGACGGTGTACACGCTCGGCACAACGCTATTGCTGATGACCCCGCCTGTCGGCGCGGCCATGCTGGCATATACTGTACTGCGTGATCTTCAGACCGAGGCGCCCAAACCCTTGCGGTTCTGGAACAAGGCAGCTTAACCTCGTCACAGTGTCGATGTATGATCCTATCGAGACGATGAAGCGATAAATAGTCGCCTTCTGTCATTATCCCGCCACGTCACCGCGCTCACCCAATTCAATGTCGGGTATTCCCGCACATACCGTGACGCCCACGATATGCGGGCATCAATCCTGCATTTTTCGCCTATCCAACACGTATGTGTGTATTGAGAAAACTACCGCATTGCTTCGCGGCAACCTCACCAGACATTGGCGCTCGGAGCGCAGGTAGCGTGCGTTGTCACGGTTGCGTCGGGCCGGATCGTCCAGCGGCTCCCCCCGTGGCTGATAGAGCATCGGATCGTCATAGCCCAAGGCGTTGAAGCGCCAAAGTGGACGACCGGGACGCACCCCATCAAGAAGGCGCTGCACCCGTCGAGCCAAGTTGGCATCATAGACATCCACCGGCGCATGGATCGCCAGCATCGGCCGCATGAATTTATCCGACAATCGCCAACTTGCCGGAAAGCACAGCACGGCACCCGTCAGAAGATGCTCATCACTGTTCGACCGTCGTTCCATCAGGCAAAGATCCTCCTGAACCAGATGGCCAACGCTCCTCATGGGATTGCTGCGGTCGATTTGGATACAGTCTCCATCCGGCCGACGCACAACATCCGCAGCTACGTCGAAATCGCCTCGTGCATCAAGATGCTCCAGCACTGTCTCCAACAATTCCTGTGCAGCGGGGCGTGCCAGTTCATCCAATGCAAGCACATCATCGGGCCTCGCGGCCAACAGGCGCGCCCGTTCGGCCATCTGCGCGCTATATGCTTCGTCAACCAGCAGCCAATCCGCCGGATTCAAAGGCGCGACTCCGGGCAATGGGCGCGGCATGTCGGGATCATAAGGAAGTTGGTGTTGCAATATTTCCTTCATTGCCTCGACATCGCCCAATTCAGGGCCTCTGGCAAGTAGGTATGCGCCCCGACCGCAGGCACACGATCCCTCACCGTAGCGTGATGCTTGGCACAAGCCGCTTGCGGCCCGCAGCTACCGGCCCCATCCTTGGAGCTACTGACCGCCCGCCGCGCGCCACATTAGAGGAAACCCCATGGCCACAGAACGCGTTTCATTTCCTGGACATGACGGACAAGACCTCGCCGCCAGGCTAGACCAGCCTGATGGCCCGCTATTGGGAACTGTCTTGTTTGCACATTGCTTTACATGCTCAAAGGATATTCCAGCCGCCCGTCGCATCGCGGGACGTTTGGCATCTATGGGGCTGGCGGTTCTGCGTTTCGATTTCACGGGGCTGGGCCATTCAGATGGAGAGTTCGCCAACACTACCTTCACCTCGAACGTGGATGACCTGGTTTGCGCCGCACGCTACCTGGCCGGGCGCGACATGGCCCCGGGAATGCTGATAGGACACAGCCTTGGCGGCGCCGCTGTCTTGCGCGCGGCTGCTAGAATCGACAGCATACGCGCCGTTGCCACAATTGGGGCGCCATTCGACCCGGCGCATGTTACTCACAATTTCCATGACGCGCTTGACGAGATCAAACGCAATGGGGCAGCAGAAGTAACCCTTGGTGGTCGTCCATTCCAAATCAGTCGCGATTTTGTCGAAGATATTTCTGCCGCGAATCTAGCCCCGGCGATCCGCGATCTGAATGCAGCGCTACTGGTGATGCATGCACCCCGCGACACCCAGGTCGGCATTGAAAATGCCAGCGAGATTTTCAAGGCTGCGCAACACCCCAAGAGCTTTGTTACTCTTGATGATGCCGACCATCTGATCACAAGAACACGCGACGCGGAGTATACCGCAGAAGTCATCGCCGCATGGTCGGGCCGCTACCTTGACTTGCGCCCGCCGGCCCCGCCACCGGGTGCGCCCGAAGGCATTGTTCGTGTCTCGGAGGCGGACGCCAATGGCTTCTTGCAGGATATCAACGCCGGTCCCGAGCATCACGCGTTGGCGGATGAACCGGAAGCCTATGGCGGCACCAACCGTGGCATGTCGCCTTATGGGTTCCTGTCTGCCGGCCTTGGCGCCTGCACATCGATGACGATCCGTATGTATGCCCGAAGAAAGGGCTGGCCGCTGACCCATGTGCATGTGGATGTGTGCCATGACAAGATGCATGCGCAAGATGCCTCGGGTGGGGAAAAGATCGACGGGTTCATACGTGAAATTTACCTTGAGGGCACTTTGACCGACGAGCAATGCCAGAAGTTGTTGGAAATCGCTGACAAATGTCCGGTTCACCGTACTTTGGAGCGCGCATCCAAGATCACCACGCGACTAGCAGTTTGATCCCACGGTTTGATGGTGCGATCCTTTCGCAGGAATGGAAAAGGGCCACTCGTAACGGAGCGGCCCTTTTTGTTTAATCAATATGTATCGAAGCGCTTAGCTGCGCGCGCGGCCAACCAGTTTCCACAGCATCGGCAAGAGCGCCGCGGCCAACGCTAGCTTCAATGCATCCCCGATCAGGAACGGCGTCAGTCCCCACTGCAGGATAGGCTTATCCCAGCCGTACAGCATCCCCAGCCAGATCAGGCCCGGGACGTAGATCAGGAAGTTTCCCGCAAGCATCGCCAGCGCCATGCGGCCCACCGAGCGATCCCATCCTGCCTTGGCGAACCAGCCAAGCGCAAGCGTTGCAAGCACATAACCCACCAAGTAGCCGCCAGTGCCCCCCATCATGTAGGTCAGCCCGGAAGCTTCGGCACCCGAGCCGGCGAACACGTCGAACCCGAGCGCACCAATGATCATGT
>CAZOKA010000178.1:0-5596 GCA_964580265.1 uncultured Rhodobacterales bacterium
CGTTTGAACACGAACCTGGCGCGTGTCGAGGAACTGTCGCAGCGGTTGATTCGGGCGCTATCGGACCGGCAGGGCGCCAATCCGAGCCTGAGTGGGCCCGATGGCGACGTATTTGTGAAGGCCGGCGCGGCCTACTGGTCCGAGATGATGCGCGACCCGGCTCGCGTGTTCGAGCATCAACTGGAGTTCTGGGGTAAATCGGTGAAGCATTTCCTGGAGGCGCAGCAGGCCGTCGCGCAGGGCCTGGAGGCGCCGGATGACGACACGCCCGACGATCCGCGATTTTCTAATCCGCTATGGCGCACGCATCCGTATTTCAACTTCGTCAAGCAGCAGTACTTGCTGAATGCCGAGGCGGTGGAAAAGGCGGTGAGCGACGCCACCGGCCTGGATCCGGTGGAAAAGCGCCGGCTTGAATATTTCTCAAGGCAGATCATCGACATGATGTCGCCCACCAATTTCCTGAGCACCAACCCCGACGCCCTTGAACGCGCGGTTGAGACAGAGGGTGAAAGCCTTGTGCGCGGGTTGGAAAACCTGGTTGCCGACCTTGAGGCCAACCACGGCGAGATGCTGGTGCGGCTGGCCGATCCCGACGCTTTCAAGCTGGGCGAAAACATTGCCACCACGCCGGGGCAGGTGGTTTATCGCAACGACATGATGGAACTGATCCAGTACGCGCCGGCCACAGAAGAAGTGCACGCGACACCGCTGATCATCTTTCCGCCGTGGATCAACAAGTTCTATATCCTTGACCTGAAGGCGCAAAACAGCCTGATCAAGTGGATCACGGAACAGGGATTTACCCTGTTCGTGGTCAGTTGGGTCAACCCCGACGAAAGCTATGCCGAGGTGGGACTGGAGGATTACATCGAGCGCGGCTACCTGGCGGCACTGCGCGAGGTCAAGGCGATCACCGGCGAGCAAAAGGTGAACGTGGTGGGCTATTGCATCGGTGGCACGGCGCTGGCGATGGTGTTGTCGCTGCTGGGGCATCGTGGCGACAAGTCGGTGAAATCCGCGACCTTCTTTACCACGCTTACGGATTTTTCCGAGCAGGGGGAATTCACGCCCTTCCTGCAGGATGATTTCATCGACGGGATCGAGACCGAGGTGGCCGAGCGCGGGGTCTTGCGCTCGTTCATCATGGCGCGCACGTTTTCGTTCCTGCGGTCCAACGACCTGATCTACCGCCCGGCGATCCGCAGCTACATGATGGGCGAGGCGCCGCCGGCGTTCGACCTGCTGTACTGGAACGGTGATGGCACCAACCTGCCGGGGCGGATGGCGGTGCAATACCTGCGCCAGCTTTGCCAGCACAACGAATTTGCCGAGGGCGGAATCGAATTGCTGGATGAGCGCCTGCATCTGCACGATGTCGATCTGCCGGTCTGTTTCATCGCCTGCGAGACCGACCATATCGCAGCGTGGAAGAACAGCTATCGCGGCGCGCAGGCGATGGGGACGAAGAACCGCACGTTCATCCTGTCGGAATCGGGGCATATCGCCGGGATCATCAACCCGCCCAGCAAGAAGAAATACGGCCATTACACCAACACCGACATGAGCCTGTCTGCGGACGAGTGGCGCGATCAGGCGCGGTTCCACGAGGGGAGCTGGTGGCCCCGCTGGGGCAAGTGGCTGGCCAAGCGGTCCGGGCGCAAGGTTACCGCGCGTGAGCCGGGCGATTCGGATCATCCCCCCCTGTGCCCGGCGCCAGGGAGCTATGTTGACGCTGGGTCAAGTGATTGAAAATAAAGCAGCTTGAAAATTAATTGCTGCATTGCAGCGAAAATACTTGAATTGCTGCGATGCAGCATGCATATTCCTGTCAGGTTCAAGCAAACCGGGATGCCCCCCGGACGGACGAAAGGAATTAGAAATGACCAACTCAAATGACATGACCGCAATGATGAAAGACATGATGGGCGCGTTCCCCGTCGACACAAAGGCGATGGAAAACGCATTCAAGAGCCAGGCAACGCTGAATGAAAAGCTGAGCGGCGTGGCGCTGAACGCGGTCGAGAAATCCTCGGAAATCTCCAGCAAGTGGACCAAGGACACGCTGGCCAAGATGACCGAGATGAGCAAAGTCAAGGCCGAGCCGGCCGACTATGCCAAGGCAATGACCGATTTCGCATCGGCCCAGGCCGAAGTCGCCGCCGAGAACATGGCCGCCTTCGCCGAGGTCGCCAAGAAAGTCCAGATGGACACGGTCGAGCTGATGATGGCCGCAGGCAAGGACATGGGCGAAGAAGCCCAGTCGGCCGTGCAGAAAGCCACCAAGGAGGCCACCAGCGCCGCCAAGAAGGCGACCGCGCAGGCCAAGTGATCTGACAAGGACGCATCGACATCCTCCCTGTTGATGCAATGAGGGCGGGCTGCAAAGCCCGCCCTTTCATTTTGTCCATTCGTGTCCTAAGCTTTCTGCACTGCTGCATATGGGAGGATGACCCGTGGCCGAAGACGCGAAAACGCTTCTGATCAAACGCTATGCCAGCCGCCGTCTGTATAATACCGAGACGAGCGATTACGTCACGCTGGAGGATATCGCGCGGTTCATCCGCGATGGCCGCGAGGTGCAGATCGTCGATCTGAAATCCGGCGATGACCTGACGCGGCAATACCTGCTGCAAATCATTGCAGAGCATGAAAGCAGGGGCGAGAGCGTGCTTCCGGTGAACGTGCTGACGGACTTGGTGCGCAGCTATACCAGCCAGGCGGGCTCGGTCGTGCCGCAGTTCCTGCAGATGTCGTTCGACATGCTGCGTGACGGCCAGTCGCAGATGATGGAAAACATGGCCAAGGTGAACCCGATGGCCAAGTTGCCGGGTTTCGAGGCGATGCAGGCGCAGCAAGAGGCGTTCATGAAGGCGATGACCAGCGGCATGCCGAACGCCGGTAAGGGCGCGGGCGGGACCGGGCAAGGTGGCGCTCGTTCTGACGACAGCAGCGGCGACGACGAGGATCTGGAAGAGATCAAGCGCCAACTGGCCGAGCTGCAATCGAAACTGTCCAAGATGAACAAGTAGGCCGGAATGGTCGATAGCCCCGGCCGGATAACCCTTTGGGGGATCGAGGTTTTCGTTGCCACGGCCGAAGAGGGGAGTATCTCGGCGGCGGCGCGGCGCCTGGGCGCCAGCCCGTCGGCGGTGAGCCAGCAACTGACCAACCTGGAGAGTGCGATCGGCGCGGCGCTGCTGTTTCGCAACACGCGGCCGGTGGCCCTGACGCCGGCGGGCGAGCTGTTTCGCCGCCGCGCGGGCACCATCCTGAACGAGGCGGCGCTGGCGCGCAGCGAGTTGGCGATGGCCGACATGTCGGCGCTGACGCGGTTCCGGCTGGGCATGATCGAGGATTTCGAGGCGGACGTGACGCCGCGCCTGCTGACCGGGCTGGCCGAGGAAATGACCGGCTGCCAGTTCCTGCTGGAAACCGGGGCGAGCCATCATTTGCACGATCAACTGGACGCGCGGGCACTGGACGTGGTCGTGGCTGCCGAGATGGGCGCGACACCCGATTGGGTCGAGGTGCACCCGCTGCTGAGCGAGGGGTTCGTGGTGGCGGCGCCGCGCGGCACGCTGTCGGGGTTGGCGGCGGGCACGCATGAGGCGGTACTGTCGCGCCTGCGCGACTTGCCCCTGGTGCAATACAGCGCCCGCCATCACATGGGCCGGCAGATCGCCGCGCATTTGGCGCGGCAGGATCTGCGGC
This sequence comes from uncultured Rhodobacterales bacterium, assembly GCA_964580265.1. Lineage (GTDB taxonomy): Bacteria > Pseudomonadota > Alphaproteobacteria > Rhodobacterales > Rhodobacteraceae > Sediminimonas. The sequence continues at coordinate 3,715 of CAZOKA010000178.1, forward strand.
TGTCGCATCGGTTCGAGTTGGATAGCTACCACGCCATCCTGGCGCTGGTGGCGCAGGGGGCGGGCTGGACCATCCTGACGCCATTGGCATTGATGCGGGCGCGGCGCTTTGCCAGTCAGTTGGACGTGGCCGAGTTGCCCTTTGCCCCGCTGGAGCGGACGATATCGCTGACCGCGCGCAAGGATGTGCTGCGCGATCTGCCCGGCCAGTTGGCGGGTAAGCTCAAGCCACTGCTGCAAGAGGGGATCGTGACCCCCGCGATCGCGGCGCATCCGTTCATGGCAGCGCATCTGCGGGTGGTGTAGGGGCGGCGGTCACGCCGGTCAGGTGCCGTAGGCGCGGATATTGCCCATCACGTCCTGCGCCGCGCGCACCAGCGCATCGGCGATGATATCCAGCTCGGGCAATTGCAGGCGGGCCGGCAGGCGGGTATCACAGGCCTTCATCAGCATGTCGCGGGTGCGGGGCAGATCGGGCAAATCATCCAGGAACTGCCAGTTCCAGAAGGCACGCGCGTTATCGGTGCTCAGCCCGAAAACCTGCACCTTGATGCCGCGATCGGCGGCGGCGCGGGAAAACGCCTCGACCTGGTCCTGAGCCATGCCGACGAGGTTGAACTGTATGGAATCGGGCGCTCGCTCCTCGGGGGCCAGCTTGGCCGGGACATCGATCCAGGGCGACAAGTTCAGCCTCTCGGCCACGTAATCGTGGTTGCGGCGGCCATCGCTGACGCGGCGGGGAAGCTCGGCGATCTGCGGGCGCACCAGCGCCGCGCTGAGGTTGCCAAGGCGCAGGTTGTAGAGCGGTAGCTGGTTCTGCCAGCGGGCAAAGGCGGTGTGCAGGGCCTCGGCGTCGTCTGTGGTGGCGGCCATGTGCTTGGACCAGTTGTGCTCATATGCGCCGGACATGATCACGGCGCGCGCCATCACTTCGGGGTCGTCGGTGATCATCACGCCTCCCTCGCCGGCGTTGAGCAGCTTGTAGCTTTGGAAGCTGAAGCAGCCGATCCGCCCGATGGTGCCGATGCGCCGCCCGTGCCAAGTGGTGCCCAGCGAATGCGCCGCGTCCTCGATCACCGGCACGCCGCGCTCCTCGGCCAGCGCCATGATCGCATCCATGTCGGAGGTATGGCCGCGCATGTGGCTGATGATGACGGCGTCGATGGACGCATCGAGCCGTGCGGCGAAATCGTCGATGTCGATGCGGTAATTCTCGCCCACTTCGCACAGGACGGGCGTACAATCGGCGTGCACGATGGACGAGGGCACCGCGGCGAAGGTAAAGGCGGGGATCAGGACGCGCGCGCCGCGCGGCAGGCCGAGCGCCTTGAGCGACAGGAAGAGCGCCGCCGAGCAACTGCTGACCGCGAGCGCGTAGCGGGTGCCCATCACATCGGCAAACTCACGCTCAAGCAGGGAAACCGGCGCATCCTTGGGAGCGGTGTAGCGAAACAGATCGCCGCTTTGCAAAAGCCGCTCAATCTCTTCGCGGGCGGCTTCGGGGATGGGTTCGGCATCGTAGACATTGGGCGGTAGCGTCATGGGATTTTCGGCTTTCCTGAATTTTCCTTTCCGATTTTCTAAAGGAAAGGCGTCGAAATGCAAAGCCCCAAGCATAACGCCGGGCGCGCGGCAATGCGCCTCGGTGCGCACGTGATTGCCACCAGGCAAAGGGGGCCGCGCCCCTTGCTGTTCGTGGTGGGCGGTGATGGCTTGACGCTGCCGCTCCCCCTTCGCCATGTCGCGCGCCCGCTATGGGCGAAGACCAAGAAAGTTTGAAACTTTCTTGAACGGAATCTTTTGAAGATTCCGTTCGTCAACCTCCGCTCCAGGCAACCACCGGCCCCGGCACCGGGTAACCTGTGCCAGGCGTGGAATGCTAA
>CAZOKA010000179.1:0-5525 GCA_964580265.1 uncultured Rhodobacterales bacterium
GTAGCTGTACTCCCTGGTCGACGTCGCCACGGCCTCGCGATAATCGGGTGCGTAGGCAATGGCAACCCGACGCCGGTTGATCACGACCTGATCCCGACGGCGATATTCACACAGCCAGAAATGGGTACCATAGGCCTGTCGGAAGAAGCCGCGCGCGAACAGGAGCCGGTCGAGGTGTACTGCACATCGTTCAAACCCATGCAGCAGGCTTTTGCTGGTCGCAGTGACCGGGTTCTCATGAAGTTGATTGTCAGCCAGGAAAACCGGAAAATACTCGGTTGCCACATCGTCGCTCCTGGGGCGGGTGAAATGATCCAGTTGGCGGGCATCGCGGTAAAGATGGGAGCGACGAAAGAAGATTTCGATCGTACTGTTGCGGTGCATCCAACCATGGCCGAAGAGATCGTAACAATGAAGGTGCCCGTCAGGACGGGTTGAAATTCGGCGTGACCTGCACAGGTTATGAGAGAGGCACGAACGTGAACACCAATAGGGGAAGATTCGCATATGGCTGGTAATTCAGGCGGCCCATGGGGCGGCGGCGGCAATCGAGGCGGAGACGATGATCGTCGCCCGCCGCAAGGAGGTGGACGCCGTCCGCCACAGGGTGAGGGGCCGCAAATCCCGGAAATCGACGATCTGATGAAAAAGGGTCAGGAGCAACTGCGCGTCCTTATGGGCGGGCGCGGAGGCAATGGCCGCGGCGGTGGCGCCGATGGCGGAGGCGGCCCCGGTTTCAACCGCGGCACGCTTGGCCTGGGAGCGCTGGTGGCCATAGGCCTGTGGGCGTTCGCGAGTTTCTACACCGTTAAACCCGAAGAGCAATCCGTCGAACTGTTCCTTGGCGAGTTCTCGTCCATCGGCAATCCAGGCCTGAACTTCGCACCTTGGCCGCTGGTGACAGCGGAAGTGGTCAACGTGACCTCCGAGCGGACCGAGAACATCGGTCAGCGCAGCGGCACCGGCGACGGCCTGATGCTGACCACGGATGCCAACATCGTGGATATCGAGTTTCAGGTAGTCTGGAACATCAATGACCCGGCCAAGCTTCTGTTCAATATTCGCGACCCACAATTGACGGTGCAGGCGGTGTCCGAATCGGTGATGCGCGAGATCATCGCGGCTAGCACTCTGGGTCCGATTCTCAACCGCGATCGCGGCCTGATTGCAGATACGACCATGCAGGATATCCAGACGACGCTTAATGAATATGAAAGCGGCATCACCGTGGTGCGTGTAAACTTGGACAAGGCCGACCCGCCGAACGAGGTGATCGACAGCTTCCGCGAGGTGCAGGCCGCTGAGCAAGAGCGTGACCGTTTGCAACGTCAGGCAGATGCCTATGCCAACCGTGTCTTGGCCGAAGCCCGCGGTAATGCGGCTCAGGTTCTGCAAGATGCAGAGGGCTACCGTGCCCAGGTCGTCAACCAGGCGCTTGGTGACGCGAGCCGTTTCTCATCGGTTCTGGAGGAGTTTAGCAAGGCCCCCGAAGTGACGCGCAAGCGGCTCTACCTGGAAACAATGGAGCGTGTACTTGGCTCTGTTGACAAGACAATCCTCGACAAGTCCGTTCTGGGCGGCGAGGCAGGTGGCGACGGGATCGTGCCGTATCTTCCGTTGAACGAGATGCGCCGCAACCGCGCAACCACCAACACCGAGCAGGGGAACTGAGATCATGCGCAAGACAACATTCATATTGCCGCTTATCGTGATCCTGGTCATTGGAGGCCTGTCTTCGGTTTTTGTTGTGGACGAACGGGAAAAGGCGTTGGTTCTGCAATTCGGACAGATCAAGTCCGTCAAGGAAGAGCCGGGCTTGTCGTTCAAGGTTCCGCTTATTCAGGAGGTGGTGCGTTACGATGCGCGCATTCTGTCATTGGATACCGACACCATCGAGGTTACGCCGTCGGATGATCGTCGCCTTGTCGTGGACGCCTTCGCGCGCTATCGCATTGCCGACGTGGTGCAATTCCGACAGGCGGTTGGTGTCGGTGGCCTGCGGGCTGCGGAAGATCGGCTTTCTTCGGTTCTGAACGCCCAGATCCGTGAGGTTCTGGGTGCCGATCAGGTGACGTCCGATACCATTCTGTCCGAAGATCGCCGGAATTTGATGAACCGTATCCGTGACCAATCGCGCACCAGCGCTCAGGGTCTTGGGCTGGACGTGGTCGATGTGCGGTTGAAACAGACCAATCTGCCGACGCAGAACCTCGATGCGACGTTCTCACGGATGCGTGCGGAGCGTGAGCGCGAAGCCGCCGACGAGATTGCCCGCGGTAAGGAAGCCGCTCAAAGGGTGCGTGCCCAAGCGGATCGAACGGTGACGGAAACATTGTCCGAGGCTGAGCGCGAAGCGCAGGTTATCCGCGGTGAGGCAGACGCGCGCAGAAATGCGGTTCTGGCCGAGGCGTATGGAAAGGATGAAGAGTTTTTCGCATTCTACCGTTCGCTTGAGGCCTACGAGAAAGCGTTGCAAGGGGATAACTCGTCCATGGTGATGACCCCCGATAGCGAGTTCTTCGACTACTTGCGCTCGGGGAATGCGTCACAGTGATCGAAACGACGCTTCTTGCTCTCGGGCTTGTGTTGATTGTGGAGGGGCTGGTCTATGCACTGGCCCCTTCGCTTGTTGAGCAGTTGCTTGAAACGCTACGGGCGCTGCCGATCGCGATGCGGCGCAACCTTGGGGTTGGAGCTCTGGCTATTGGGGTGATCTTGGTGTGGGCTGCGAAATCACTTTGAGCGATCGGCGGGGTGCCGCTAATCTTGGTAACAGGCACGTGAGAACGGCTCGACCCGGCTTTGCAATGGGGCTGTGTCTTCTTACATGATGTTATAATGGATTGACCCGAAGCTGCCGCCGGGTGGTCCTCGGTATAATGGAGAGGAGATCACGCAGTGAGACAACAGGCTAATACAGTGTCGCGTGCCGGTATTCTTGATGTGTTGCGAGCATACTGGAAACTGCTGCTTGGGGTGATTGTTACGCTTGCCATGGCCTTGCCAGCAGGTGCGCGGCCCGACAGCTTTTCTGATTTGGCCGACAAGGTTAGCCCGGCTGTGGTCAATATTACCACCTCGACCATGGTCGCCGAGCGATCCGGTCCAGGTGCGATCGTGCCAGAAGGTAGCCCATTCGAAGAATTTTTCCGGCAGTTTCAAGATCGAAACAATCCCGAAGGACGCCCTCGCAGGAGATCGGCGCTCGGGTCTGGGTTTGTTGTGTCCGAGGACGGATACATCGTGACCAATAACCACGTGATTGATGGTGCGGATGAGATTCTCGTCGAGTTTTTCGAAGGTGACACTCTTGACGCTACCGTCGTCGGGACAGATCCAAAAACAGATATTGCGCTACTCAAGGTCGATACTGAGAAGCCGCTACCTTTCGTCAGTTTTGGTGATAGTGACACTGCTCGCGTGGGTGACTGGGTGCTTGCAGTGGGGAACCCGCTTGGGCAGGGATTCTCGGTTAGTGCAGGAATTGTATCGGCACGTAACCGGGCTTTGTCGGGCACATATGACGACTATATCCAAACCGACGCCGCCATCAATCGTGGTAACTCTGGTGGACCCTTGTTCAACATGGATGGCAAGGTTGTCGGGGTAAACACCGCGATACTGTCGCCAAATGGCGGCTCGATCGGGATTGGGTTCTCCATGGCGTCCAACGTGGTCAGCCGTGTGATCGACCAACTAAAGGAATATGGGGAAACTCGCCGTGGTTGGCTTGGCGTTCGAATACAGGATGTTAGCGATGATGTAGCCGAGGCCATGGAGATGGAGAATACGCGGGGTGCGCTGGTGACAGATGTGCCAGAGGGCCCCGCGCGCGAGGCCGGGATGAAACAGGGCGATGTTATCCTGTCCTTTGACGGGCGCGAGGTGGACGACACGCGAGAACTGGTGCGCGTCGTGGGCAACACTGAGGTTGGAAAGACCGTGCGCGTTGTGGTCTATCGTGACGGATCCACCAAGACCTTGAAGGTCACGCTTGGCCGTCGCGAGGAGGCCGAAGCAGCCGCCGTTCCCGCGGCACAGCCTATGGAAGAACCGGGGCAGGCCAACATAATGGGCCTCAAGCTCAGCGTGCTCACTGAAGAGCTTCGCCAAAAGCTCGAGCTTGGCGACCGCGCCAATGGGCTTGTCGTCATGGATGTTGAGCCTGCGTCTGAGGCCTATGAAAAGGGGCTACGCGCAGGGGATCTCATAACCGAAGCAGGTCAGCAGACCTTGACGCGCATTGAAGATTTCAAGGGGCGGATCGAAGCGGCCCGTGAAGCGGGACGCAAGTCGCTCTTGCTACTGGTGCGGCGGGCCGGTGAACCGCGCTTTGTAGCTTTGTCAGTGACCAAGGAGTAACGCGCTCACAGGTTTGGATCGCTATCTTGGCAAAGGGCGTCCCCGCTGGGGCGCCCTTTGAACTTGGTGGCGCACTTTATTCCTGTGCGTCGGTATTCCGCACGGGGGCCAAACCGAGGGTCTGCGCAGTTTCCATCGTGAGGACATCGGTATCGAGGCCGTTCGCCTTCTGAAACTGTCGAATTGCAGCGCGGGTGCGGGTGTCCATCCGTCCATTCGTTGCGCCGCGATATTTTCCGCGCACCTTCAGCGCGCGTTGAACCGACGCGATGAGGTCTGGCGTCAGATCCGCTTGGCAAAGAGTTTCAAACCATGTTTCATGGCGCTCGCGCGTAATGGCCGCTCGTGTTTCTGTCTTGTAGATTGCCGGACTTATGACGGTGCCATCGGCGCTGATTTCTGGTGGTTGAACCATGACCTGCTCAGTTATCGTTTCGACATGCGCTGGTGTGACGATCTTTCCCCAGCAACTTCCGGCAGGAGTACCGGCAGGGGCTGTTTGGGTCTGGCGAATCAACTCGCTCTTGACCGGAGCCCCGCTGGAAGAGGCTTGAACACAGCCGGCCAGAGCGGCCCCTATCAGTATCATTGGAAATGGACGGGCCATCTGCTCGGGCCTCTCTGTGGGCGTTGGTATCGTTCTAACCTGTTTTCCCGAATACGAAAAGCACGGCTAACTCGGCTGTCGCGCAGCGATGGCACATCCTATGTGATCCGCGATACCGCTATGCCGCAAAAGGGCTGGAATGAGGCGACTTGCTTGACTAGGTATGGCAGAGATTCAGCATAGGAAAGCGACATGGCAAAGATCACCTATATCGAGCACAACGGCACAGAGCACGTAGTTGATGTGGCCACGGGCCTGACCGTGATGGAAGGAGCCCGCGATAACAACATTCCCGGAATCGAAGCGGATTGCGGGGGGGCCTGTGCCTGTTCTACATGCCACGTATATGTGCATCCCGATTGGGTGGCCAAACTGCCGGAGCGCGATGACATGGAAGAGGACATGCTTGATTTTGCCTACGAGCCTGATCCCGAACGCTCGCGCCTGACATGCCAGATCAAGGTTAGCGACGCTCTTGATGGTTTGATCGTCCAGATGCCAGAAAAGCAGATTTGATGCGGTGACCGTGATGTGGTTCTTCCCACTATTGCGGCGC
>CAZOKA010000180.1:0-5473 GCA_964580265.1 uncultured Rhodobacterales bacterium
GCTGGCCCCGCGCATCCCGCGGTGATCGAAGCGCTGAGCCGCGCCAATGCGGGGTTTGCCCCGGCCTATGGCAGCGATGCCCTGATGACCGACGTGCGCGCGCGCATCCGCGAGGTGTTCGAGGCGCCGGAGGCGGCGGTTTACCTTGTCGCGACCGGCACGGCGGCCAATTCGCTGGCGCTGGCGACGCTGTCGCAGCCGTGGCAGACGGTATTCTGCGCGCCCGTGGCGCATATCCACGAGGACGAGTGCAACGCGCCCGAGTTCTATTCCGGCGGTGCCAAGCTGACCCTGGTGGGCGACGCGCCCAAGATGACGCCGGAGACGCTGGAGCAGACCATCGCCGCCGAGGAATCGCGCGGTGTGCACGGGCCGCAGCGCGGGCCGGTCTCGATTACCAATGTTACCGAACGCGGCACTGTCTATTCGGTCGCGGAAATCACCGCGCTGGCGGGGGTGGCGCGGGGCTATGGCCTGCCGGTGCACCTGGATGGGGCGCGGTTCGCGAACGCGCTGGTGGCGCAGGGGTGCACGCCTGCGGAAATGACGTGGAAAGCGGGCGTTGATGCCGTCAGTTTCGGCGGCACCAAGAACGGGCTGTTGGGGGTCGAGGCGGTGATCTTCTTTGATCCCTCCCATGCCTGGGAATTCGAGCTGCGCCGCAAGCGCGGCGCGCACCTGTTTTCCAAGCATCGCTACCTGTCGGCGCAGATGCTGGCCTACCTGACGGATGATCTGTGGCTGGATTGCGCGCAGCGCGCCAATGCCAATGCCGCGCGCCTTGCCGCCGGGCTGGCCGAGGTGCCGCAGGCGGGACTCGTGCACGAGGTGCAGGCGAACATGATCTTTGCCACCTTGCCACGCGCCACGCATGAGCGGCTGTTCGATGCCGGCGCCGAATACTACCTGTGGAACAGCACGCTGGAGGGCGCGGCGCCCGACACGCTGCTGGCCGCGCGGCTGGTTTGCGACTGGTCGATCGGCGAGGATCAGATCGATCGCTTCCTGGAGATCGCGCGCGGCTGACCGCGCGCGCTTCAGGTCTTGGCGACGCTGCCCAGAAAGGCCCGGATTTCCGCAGCCACGAGCGCGGCATGGGTGATCGGAACCATGTGCCCCGCCCCTTCGATCACCGCGCGCCGGCTGCCGGGAATGCGGCGCGCCAACCCCTCGTTGATCGCCGCGATATACTCGGGTGATGCGCCCCCTTCGATGAGCAGCACGGGCACCGCGATCCGGGTCAGCGCACCGGAGGACAGCAGCCCGGCCACGTCATCATAGATTGCACCGGCGCCCGCCTCGATCAGATGAATGCGCTGCACCATTGCCGCGCGCTGCGCCTCTGGCAGGCTGTCCCATGCCCGTCCGTCGCCCCAACGGCTGGTAAATGCACGGGCGGCGCGCTCGGCATCGCCGGCCTCGACCGCATCAGTGTAGGCGGCCATGTCGGCGTCGTGCGTTTGCGCCCAGTCGGGGTGATCGGCCAGTGCCACGGCGAAAAATACCGGCTCTATCAGAACAAGGCTGCGCACCAGTTCGGGCCGTTCCACCGCAAGGCGCAGCGCCACGGTCGCGCCAAAGGAATGGCCGATCACATCCACTGGCGCGCCGCCCTGCGCCTCGATCAGGTCGGCGGCGATATCGGTGCTCAGCCCCTGTATCTCTTGCGTGCCGTCCCAGTCGGCGCTGCGGCCATGGCCGGGCAGGTCGTAGGCGACAGCGCTCAACACATCGTCCAGTGCCGCCATCATCGGCGCCCATCCCCCCGAATGCCCCAATGAGCAGTGGATCAGCAGCCCCGCGCGCGGCCCCTGCCCCATGCGCGTGACATGGGTGGCATGGCCACCCGCCTTGACTTGCGGCATTACAGATCTCCGGCCAGGTGGGCGTCCAGATCGGGGAGCCTGTCCTGACCCCAGAATTTCTGGCCGCTATCGACCACGTAGAAGGGCGAGCCGAAGACGCCGCGCTCAACTGCCTCCTCGGTATTGGCGGCATAGGTTTCCGCCCCGCTCAACAATCCGCGATTGGCAAGGTCGGGATCAAAACCCGCCTGGTCCAGGCAATCGCGCACCACCGCATCGTCGGCGATATCGCGTTCCTCGGCCCAGCAGGCGCGCAGGATGGAATGAACCAGCGCACCAAGATCGCCGCCGCCGGTGTCCTGCGCGGCGATGATCGCGTAGGAGGATGGCGCCGGATTGGTCGGGAAATGCGCCGGCTGCAAGGTTAGCGGCAAACCCGTCCTGGTGGATTGGCGCGCCAGTTCCTGCAGGCGATACTCCTGCCGCGAGGGGTGCCGTTCCGCCGGGGGGGTGCCGCCGGTGCGCGCGAACAGGGCGATGATATCCATCGGCTTGTACCGCAACGTCGCACCGTGCCGCGCGGCGATTTCCTCGGCACGGGTGCCCGCCAGGTATGCGAATGGGGAAAGCGTCGAAAAAAAATAGTCGATATGGGCCATTTGCGCGACCTTCCTTTGGCTGCATAGCTTTGCCAGACCGTAATCGGATGCTAGTCAGTGTCAACGTCACGAATCTGTCATCCCGACCCAACCGGAGCTGCCCCGTCATGTCGACCATAATCGAGCCGAAGCTGATCGCCGGCAATGCCAACCTCTCGCTTGCCAAGGGCATCGCCCGCCGCATGTCGATCCACCGGGGCCGCACCGTCGGACTGGTCGATGCGCGTGTAGAGCGGTTCAACGACCAGGAAATCTTTGTCGAAGTATTCGAGAACGTGCGCGGCGAGGATATGTATATCATCCAGCCCACCTCGAACCCGGCCAACGACAACCTGATGGAACTTCTGATCATGGCCGATGCGCTGCGCCGGTCATCAGCGGCGCGCATTACCGCCGTGATCCCCTATTTCGGCTACGCCAGGCAGGATCGCCGTTCGAAGGCGCGCACGCCCATCTCGGCCAAGCTGGTCGCGAACATGCTGGTCGGCAGCGGGATCGAACGGGTGCTGACCATGGACCTGCACGCCGCGCAGATCCAGGGGTTCTTCGATATCCCGGTCGATAACCTTTATGCCGCGCCAATCTTCGCGCTGGATATAAAACACCAGTTCCGCCAGGACATGTCGGACGTGATGATCGTGTCGCCTGACGTGGGCGGGGTCGCCCGTGCGCGCGAACTGGCTACCCGGATCAACGCCCCGCTGGCCATCGTGGACAAGCGCCGCGAGAAACCCGGCGAGATTGCCGAGATGACCGTGATCGGCGACGTGACGGGCAAGAAATGCATTATCGTCGATGACATCTGCGACACCGCCGGCACCCTGTGCAAGGCGGCCGAGGTGCTGATGGAAAGTGGCGCATCAGAGGTGCATTCCTACATCACTCACGGCGTCCTGAGCGGCCCGGCGGTCGAGCGGATCACCAATTCGGTGATGAAATCACTGGTCATCACAGACACCATCGAGGCCCCCGAGCCGGTGCGCAACGCGCCCAACATCCGCATCCTGCCCACCGGGCCGATCTTTGCGCAGGCGATTCTGAACATCTGGAACGGAACAAGCGTGTCATCCCTGTTCGAAACTGAAACCCTCGATCCGATTTACGAGGGCTTTTTCAACAGCCACTAAGACAGGGGCACGGCGACACCACCGTATCAATATAGCTGCCACTGGTCGTCGTCTCTCGCCGGCCCGATAGCCAGCCACGCAACGCGCATCCGCGCGATCCGGCTGTCGCCCCAGGTGCGAAACAGCACCGTGAAGCCGTCGCGGGTGACATCCTCGGTGACCAGGTCGGCGCGCTGGTTGTGGCCATGATCCATGTCCCACATCGACAGCGCGCAATGGACGCTGGGCGGCTGGGCGAACGGTTCGCTGAACTGGATGGTCTTGCGGCGTTCGCGCGTGCCCTCGCCCGACCACATCTCGCCGTCGTCCTCGAAATCCGAGAACAGGATTTCCTCGCCCTGGTCCACGGCGATCAGATGCGCCTTGATCCGCTTTGCCACTGCCCGTCCCCTGCCGCGTGCTATCCGAAAGGACAGGCTAGTCCATCCTCCGCAAAAGAAAAAGGCCCCGCAACGCGTGCGGAGCCCCGTCCTTGTTCATTCGGTTGCGAAGGTTCAGCCCCTGCCGACCGCCGGATCAAGGTTGATGTGATCGCCCATTGCAACCATATCTGCCAGCACCTTTGCGGCATCGTCCACCGGGCCGGGTTCGTTCTTGAACACGGTTTGGGCCTTCTCGTAGGCGTCGCGCGCATCCTGCAGCATCTTGTCGTAATGCTCCTGCGTGACGTCCCCGCGATGCAGCGACCATTCCGCCAGAACCGAAATCCCGTTTGCCGAGATCTCGGCAAAGCCGCCGGTGACGACGTATTCGTCTTCGCCATCCGGCCCTTCGATCCGCAGGATTCCGGGGCGCAGGTTGGTGATCACGGGGGCATGGTCGGGCATTGCCACCATGTCCCCCTCGGCACCGGGGATCAGAACCTGGCTCACCGGTCCGGACGTCAGACGCCGCTCCGGTGAAACAAGATCGAATTGCACTGTATCAGCCATGTTGCCCTCCTCAGGCCGCGTCGGCGGCCATTTTCTCGGCTTTGGCTTTCACGTCCTCGATACCGCCAACCATGTAGAATGCCCCTTCGGGCAAATGGTCGTATTCGCCGGCCACGACCGCCTTGAACGAGGAAATGGTTTCCTCCAGCGGCACCTGGATACCATCCGAGCCGGTGAACACCTTCGCCACGTCGAACGGCTGCGACAGGAAACGCTGCAGCTTACGCGCGCGGCTCACGGTCAGCTTGTCCTCTTCGCTCAGCTCGTCCATCCCGAGGATGGCGATGATGTCCTGCAGCGACTTGTAGCGCTGAAGGATCTGCTGAACGTCGGTCGCAACCTTGTAGTGCTCTTCCCCGATCACGGCAGGGTCCAGCAGGCGCGAGGTGGAATCGAGCGGGTCCACGGCGGGGTAGATGCCCAGCTCGGAAATTGCCCGGCTCAGAACCGTGGTGGCGTCAAGGTGCGCGAACGATGTTGCCGGCGCGGGGTCGGTCAAGTCGTCCGCGGGCACGTAGATGGCCTGCACCGAGGTGATCGAGCCCGACTTCGTCGAGGTGATCCGCTCTTGCAGGGCACCCATGTCGGTGGCCAGCGTCGGCTGGTAGCCCACGGCCGAAGGAATACGGCCCAGAAGCGCCGACACCTCGGACCCCGCCTGCGTGAAGCGGAAGATGTTGTCGACGAAGAACAGCACGTCGGTGCCCGACTGGTCGCGGAACTGCTCGGCCAGGGTCAGGCCGGACAGGGCCACACGCATACGCGCACCCGGCGGCTCGTTCATCTGGCCATAGACCAACGCCACCTTGGACTCGGTCAGGTTGTCGGGAACGATAACGCCCGACTCGATCATCTCGTGATACAGGTCGTTACCTTCACGGGTCCGTTCACCCACACCGGCAAACACCGAAAAGCCCGAGTGCACCTTGGCGATGTTGTTGATCAGTTCC
>CAZOKA010000181.1:0-5462 GCA_964580265.1 uncultured Rhodobacterales bacterium
GTAAATCAGCCGCTGACCGTCGGGGCGAAACCCGGCGTCGAAATGCACCTTGGCGGTGTTCTGCCACAGGCGCGTGGCGATCATGTGCTCGGCCTCCTCGACGGTCACGCCATCGACATGGTCGATCTGCTCCCCGATCGCGTAGTCGGAACAGCGGTGCGGCTCGCCGGCCAACGCGAAATCGTAGTGCGAAAAATCCAGACCCGCCGGCACACACAAATCGGCCGGAGCAAGCGCCGTCTTCAGTTCGGGCACAACGGTTTCAGGTGCACGGGCGTCCAGGTCACGCTTGCGCACCATGACCCAGCGAACGTAACTGACCACCACGTCGCCGTTCTGGTTAATGCCCCGTGTACGGACCCACACCACCCCTGATTTCCCGTTGGAATTCTGCTTGAGCCCGATAACTTCCGATTCTGCGCGGAGCGTGTCACCCGGCCAGACGGGGCAATGCCACTTACCTTCGGCATAGCCAAGATTCGCCACTGCATTTAGCGAAATGTCCGGCACGGTCTTACCAAATACGACGTGAAATGCCACCAGATCATCCAGCGGGCTACCAGATAAGCCGCAGGCACGCGCGAAGTCATCCGACGAATATAGCGCATGCCGCGCCGGGTAGAGCGCATGATAGAGTGCACGCTCACCAACGCCAACCGTGCGCGGAACGGCGTGGCGAATTACTTCGCCCAATCGGTAGTCTTCAAAAAAGCGGCCCGGGTTGGTTTTGGCCATTGTCACTGCTCTCCAAGCTTGAGGTCAGGGGTATAAGTGCCATCCACCTCCTTGATCACGGCCTGCCCGCAGCGCATCACCCCATTGGCGGCGTCGAACGCATAGGTAGGGCTGCCATACAGCTCCCAGCCCGCGTTCAAGGCTTCGGTAACCTTGTGGCAAAACTCGGACGTGTCGTCAGCGGAAAGAAATCGATAAAGTTTCATGAGCCTCATCCAAACGGGTAATAGCCAAGCCAGGTGTGGATCACTGTGATCACACCGAACACGACCACGGTTGCCACCACCGCGATCACCTCTTTGCTCATCGGCGCTGGCGGCGGCGGGGTCCATTCCGGCTCGGCCCGGTTGATCAATATCATCTCGACCACGGCCCACGCCAAGAGCCCGCCGAACAAGACAAAGGACGGCACGTCGCCATTCACCAAAAGGTGTCCCAACGCCCAAACCTTGACCCCCGCCAGCATCGGATGACGCATCCGCCGGGCCAGCCGTGTCTGCATGCCGCTCACCGCGAACAGGTAAACCGACAACACCATCAGCAGGTTGTTGATCCCTGCCGTCGCCGGGTGGCGGCCCCAGAAGAACGCGCCTTCCGCTTCGCGGTACCCGATGATCATCAGGACCAGGCCCGCCAGGATCCCGACCGCCGCGAACCCTTTGCCGCGCATGCCCGAGCGCGCCCGCGCATCTGGTGCAAGACGTTTGAACAGATGAAAGCCGGACCACAGGATCAGGCCGAGGATAAGGTTGGTCATGTCGCGCTCCGTCTCAAAGTTGCAATTCGCACGCTACAGCGCGGCAACGCTCGATGCCATGGCAAGAATTTTGCGTGCGGTATCGACATGCAGGTTCTCGACGATCTTGCCATCCACGACGGCCACGCCCTGCCCTGCCTTTTGCACCTCTTCAAAAGCGGCGATCTGGCGCCGTGCCAGATCAACTTCTTCTTGCGACGGGGAAAAGGCGGCGTTCGTGACCTCGATCTGCGCGGGATGTATCAAGGTCTTGCCGTCGAACCCCAGGTCGCGACCCTGCTCACACTCGGCGCGCAGCCCTTCGTCATCCTTGAACTGGTTGTAAACTCCGTCGATGGCGATCACGTCATGGGCCCTCGCGGCCAACAGAATAGTCTGCAACGCCATTTGCAAAGGCAGACGATCGGCCCGGTGGCGGCAATTCAACTCCTTGGCCAGGTCGTTGGTTCCGGCGACAAATCCGGCCAACCGGGGGTGTGCCGCGATTTCCGCTGCATTCAGAACCCCCATCGGTGTTTCGATCATCGCCCAGATCGGGACATCCTCCACCAGGTCGGCAAGGGCCTGCACATCTGCGGCGCTATTTACCTTGGGCAACAAGAACGCATCAACATCCGCACCCTTGAGCGCCGCCACATCAGCGCCCCCCCATTCGGTGTTCAACGCGTTTATCCGCACGATTCGTGCCCGTGCGCCATACCCCCCTTGCGCGAGCGCGGCAGCCAGAGTTTCCCGCGCAGCCCCTTTCGCGTCAGGTGTCACGGCATCCTCAAGATCGAAAATGATCGCATCTGCCGGCAGTTGGCGCGCCTTGTCCAGCGCGCGCTCCTTCGAGCCAGGGATGTAGAGAACAGAGCGGTAAGGGCGGGCATCGATTTCCATGTGTCTCTCCCGAAATTTTGTTGCGCCGGAATGTCACTTTTTTTCACAAAAATTCAAGAGGCGATTTGCCGCGCCGCAGAAAACCCTCCGTGCACACCGAGCGCGCTGTTAACCAAGGTTACACCAACACAGCAGACCGTTTCATGCATCAAGCGATGGAGGGCACTATGAAATATCTGCTCGCGGGAACGGTTGCGGCAATAGCGATTTTGAGCGCGAGCACCACCATGGCTGAACCACGCTGCGGCGATCGCGCCCGCGTCATTGGGCGCCTGACAGGACCGTACAAAGAAACCCGGCGCGCAATCGGGTTGTCGGAAGGTGGTTATGCCATCGTAGAGTTGTTCGCATCTTCTCAAACAGGAAGCTGGTCCATCATTGCGACGCTTCCCAGCGGCCGCAGTTGCTTGATTGCCAGCGGCGATGCCTTCGCGGCCCCCGCTCACGCGACACCCGACGAGGATGCGTGACGTATCCTCAAGACAGAGCCTGATAAATCAGTTTGAAACCAGTCAAGCTCAACAAGACATACGTGATCGCAAAAAAGACCGGCTCGGGCACGCGCCGATGTGCAACGACGCCCAACCAAGCCCCCAACAAGGCAAATGGCGCCAACGCCAGATCGAGCACGAAGGTCTGCTGAGTGAATATACCCAAGAACGCGTATGGCACGAATTTCATGATATTTACGGCCCAGAACACCAGTACCGTCGTCGCCTGGAAACGCGTCTTGTCCAGCTTGCGCGTGAGCAGCCAAACCGCCACCGGCGGGCCGCCAGCGTGACTGATGAAGCTGGTAAACCCCGCGGTGATACCAGCCAGCGCCCCACCCCAAATCGGCAAGGCATGTCGCGAAAGCGCCAGCCACCCTTGGTTTCGCACCAATTGCCAAGCCACGAAAGCCAGCGAAATAAAACCGATCAACAGACGCAAGAGATCGTCATTCGCCACATGGTAAAGCGCCGCACCAAGCGCGACACCGGGAAGGGCCCCCAGCATCAACAGGCGTGCATCCGGCCAACTCCACCTGCGCCAATACGGCCGCAGCGTGACCAGGTCGATAAGCATCAGAAGCGGCAGCATCAGCCCAAGCGCCTGCCCCGGCGGTATCACGAGCGATAGAATCGACGCCGCGGCAAAGGCCGCACCGGACCCGAAGCCACCCTTGGAAATCCCCGCGAACACGACGGAGAACGCGGCAACAAGCCAAAATGCAATGTCGGGCTGCGGCATCTGCGGGGTCCAAAAAATCCTGTCTGTCCTCTGCTTTAGCCCAGTTCACGCCGCGCGGACAGGCCCCCGCGCCCCGCGCCCCCGCCGCAGCACCCTTGCGCGGCGCGCCGGATGGGGCTACCCCTTCGCCGAAATTCAACGGACCGGAGACACTCCAATGGCCAGACCCAAGATCGCGCTGATCGGCGCAGGACAGATCGGTGGCACACTCGCCCATCTCGCAGCCATCAAGGAATTGGGCGATGTCGTCCTTTTCGATATTGCCGAGGGGACTCCAGAAGGCAAGGCTCTCGACATTGCCGAATCCGGCCCCTCTGAAGGGTTCGACGCGACACTCAAGGGCACGCAGGATTATGCGGATATAGCTGGCGCTGACGTCTGCATCGTCACGGCCGGCGTCCCGCGCAAACCGGGCATGAGCCGCGACGACCTTTTGGGCATCAACCTCAAGGTCATGAAGGCCGTGGGAGAAGGTATTGCGGCGAACGCTCCTGACGCATTCGTGATCTGCATCACCAACCCGCTCGATGCGATGGTCTGGGCCTTGCGTGAATTCAGCGGTCTGCCCCACGAAAAGGTCTGCGGCATGGCAGGCGTTCTGGACAGCGCACGCTTTTGCCACTTCCTGAGCCTGGAATTCGGCGTTTCGATGAAAGACGTCAGCGCCTTTGTGCTGGGTGGGCATGGCGATACGATGGTACCGCTTGTGCGCTATTCCACGGTCGCCGGCATCCCGCTGCCCGACCTGATCAAGATGGGCTGGACCACGCAGGACAAGCTGGACGCGATCGTGCAGCGCACCCGTGATGGCGGCGCGGAGATCGTTGGCCTTCTCAAGACGGGCTCAGCCTTCTATGCGCCGGCAACCTCCGCCATCGAAATGGCCGAGGCATATCTCAAGGATCAAAAACGCGTGCTACCCTGCGCGGCCTACGTGGATGGGGCATTGGGACTCAATGGGTTCTACGTGGGTGTTCCCACGGTGATTGGCGCAAACGGGATAGAGCGTGTTGTCGATATCCAGATGAACAAGGACGAGCAGGCAATGTTCGACAAATCTGTGGATGCCGTCAAAGGACTCGTGGCAGCTTGCAAGGAAATTGATCCGGCACTCGCATAACAATCCGGTATTTTACAGTGGTCGCGGCTGGGTTGCTTGGCACCCGGCCGCGTTTTGATTTTCACGCCATGTTGGCTCTCGGCTCATTCAGGACCATTCCCACGGGTCACCACAGATACACTCTTTTTCACTTGTTCTATTTACTCGACGAAGCCACCACGCGGCTATGAGAGTTCGGATCGGCAATTGCCTGGCAACTGATTCCCCAAAACATGCAGAAAATCGTATGACTTTTGATATGTGATCACAGGATTTTGCGGTGTGATCACAAATGCGATATTTTTCGCCCTGAATCGGCCGCCACGCAGAAAACAGTTTAAGCTGGGCGCGCGCTTGTGCCTATACCTGTTCCAATCGTAGCAAAACGGGACAGTTTCATGAATATCCATGAATATCAGGCGAAAGCGCTGCTTCGCTCCTACGGGGCCCCGGTCTCGGATGGCCGTGTCGTCTTCAAGGCCGAAGAAGCGAAAACCGCCGCGGGCGAGTTGGACGGCCCCCTTTGGGTGGTGAAGGCACAGATCCATGCCGGCGGCCGCGGCAAAGGCCACTTCAAGGAAGCAGGCGCAGGCGACAAGGGCGGCGTCAGGCTGGCCAAGTCGGTTGAAGAAGCAGCCGAAGAAGCCAAGAAAATGCTGGGACGCACACTCGTCACACATCAGACCGGCCCCACGGGCAAGCAGGTCGGCCGCATCTACATCGAAGACGGCAGCGGCATCGAGCGCGAGCTTTACC
>CAZOKA010000182.1:0-5462 GCA_964580265.1 uncultured Rhodobacterales bacterium
GTGATCTGGAAAAACGTCTGGCGCGGGCTGGCGCCCAGGCTCATCGCGGCCTCCTCGATATCGCGCTTGATGCTGACCAGGCGCGCCTGCACAACCAGGATCACGAAGGGCAGC
Source organism: uncultured Rhodobacterales bacterium (assembly GCA_964580265.1). Taxonomy (GTDB): domain Bacteria; phylum Pseudomonadota; class Alphaproteobacteria; order Rhodobacterales; family Rhodobacteraceae; genus Sediminimonas. The sequence goes on from CAZOKA010000182.1 coordinate 115, forward strand.
GTAAAGATCACGTGCCCGAACAGCAGCAGCGTGAAGCTCTTGTTGATGCCGAGGAAATTCAGGAACAGCAGCAGCGCCACCGCCAGCACCACCTCGGGCACCAGGATCGGCGCGATCAGCAGCGTCGAGATGTAGTTGGCCCCCGGCACCCGGTAACGCACCAGCGCAAGACTGGCCAGAACCCCCAGCGTGGTCGAGATCGCCGCCGTCATCAGCCCCAGCACGAAAGACGTGCGAAAGGCCCGCAGGATCGCGTCGTTATTCGCCAGTTCCACGAACCAGCGGAACGAGAAGCCGGTCATCGGAAAGCTTCCGAATTGCGACGCGTTGAAGCTCAGCAAGACCACCACCGCGACCGGCAGGAACATGAACAGGTAAACCAGAACCGTCCAGCCGCGCAGCAGATGCCATCCCATGGTGCCCCCCATATCAGCCCAGTCCCTTCATCAGTTGCGCCATGCCAAGGTAGCGGTTGTAGATCATCACCAACGCGCCCAGCACCGCCAGCAGCATCAGCGACAGCGCCGATCCCAGCGGCCAGTTGAGCTGCGTGATGATCGCCTCGAACACCAGGTTGGCGAACATCGCGTCGCTCGGCCCGCCCAGAACCAGCGGCGTGATATACGTCCCCGCCCCCAGCACGAAACACAGCAAGCCGCCTGCGGCCAGCCCCGGCAGCGACAGCGGCAACGTCACCTGCAGGAACGCCTGCCAGCGCGTCGCGCCCAGCGAATTGGCCGCATCCTCAAGGTTGGTGTCGATGCCTTCCAGGCTGACAAAGACGTTCAGGATCATGAACGGCAGCAGGAAATGCACCAGGCCCAGAATCACGGTCGTCTGATTATACAGCATCTGGATCGGCTCGTTGATCACCCCGACATAGAGCAGCGCCGTGTTCAGCGCGCCGGACACGCCCAGGATGTTGATCCAGCTCATCGTGCGGATGATGTAGCTGATCCAGAACGGCAGCATCAAAAGCAGCAACAGCAGCGCCTTGTTGCCCTTGGACCGCGCGATGACATAAGCCGCCGGATACCCCATCAGGGCGCAAACCAGCGTCGTGATCGTCGCGATCTTCAGCGTGAACAGCAGGATGTCGCGGTAAAACGCATCGCTCAGCGCCTCGCGCCAGTTGTCCAGGAAAAAGCCGACCTGGTCCGCCCCCGTCGCCGTGCGCAGCCAGAACGAATAGACGACAATGAACAGCAATGGCACGAAAAGCAGCAGAAATACCGCAGTCAGCGCCGGTGACAGCAATATCCACGGCTGCCGCGCCTCGCGTGCTTCGACCGACATCTGGTCTCCCCGTCTTCTCTTTGGTTTCTTTACGTCTTTTGTTTGAGGTTGACCCGTCAGCCCATCATAGATCAAATAGATAATAAGAATTGTAAATATAGTTTGGAACTATGCCTGCACCCCTGCCCCCCGAACGCCTCGTGCGTGAACTCGACTGGAACCTGCTGCGAACGTTCATCGTCCTGTCCGAATCCCGTTCGGTCACCGACGCGGCGCACAAGCTGCGCCTGAAGCAGCCCACCGTTTCAACCGCGCTCAAGCGGCTGGAAGACAGGATCGGCAAGAAACTGATCGATCGCACCCCCGGCACCTTTCGCCTGACCGATGCGGGGCGGCTGCTGCAACGCGAGGCGGTGGATATCCAGGGCTCGATCCTGCGGCTGTCCACCCTGATCCGCGACATCACCGACGAGGTCACCGGCCACGTCAAGATCGCGGTCGCCAGCCACGTCGTGTGCCCCCTGTTCGACCAGGTTCTGACAGAGTTTCACAACGCCCACCCCAAGGCCAGCCTGACCATCGACGTGCTGTCCAGCGCCGACGCCATCGGCCGCGTCGCGGACAAAAGCGCGTCGCTGGCCATCTGCCTTGTGCGCAACCGCAGCCCGCGCCTTGAGTACCGCTGCCTGTATCGGGAATTCTTCGGCCTGTTCTGCGGCCCCGGCCACCCCCTGTTCGGGCGCGCGGACCTGAGCATTCACGATCTCGACGGGCAGCCCTCGGTCAGCTTCGAGACGGACCGCCTGCAGGACGTGCTCAAACCCGTGACCCTGATGCGCGCCGAGGCGGGGCTGGGCGATACCATCATCGGCACCTCCAGCCACCTCGAGGAGGTCCGCCGCATGATCATCGCCGGACTGGGTGTCGGGCCGCTGCCGGTGCATGCCGTCAAACGCGACGTGCGCGACGGGCTGCTGTGGCAACTGCCCCCGCATGAGAAACTGCCGGAAATCGACGTGCAGATCGTCTGGAACCCCGCCACCCGCTTCAGCCGGGCCGAGGACAGGTTCCTGACCCGTATCCTGGCCGAGGTCGAAGCGACCCCGATCAGCGCCCGCACCTACCGCTGAGACAGCGGAGCGCGCTGCCGCGCGCGCATGATATCTCGACACCCGCCGGTGGCGGGTGTCTCGGGCGCCTCCGGCGGGAGTATTTGAGGCAAGATGAAGCCCCGCGCGGCCCGTGTCAGGCGGCCTGACGCGGCGCCTCGCTTACGGGTGCGTCGCTGTTTTCTTCGTCGAAGAACAGCCCGTGCAGCGTGCGGATCGCCTCGTCGAGGTCGTCGCGTTGCACCACGAATTGCACATCCACCATGCGCGGAGTTTGCTGCGCCGACAGCGCCTCGATGCCGTTTTCCTCGAGCGCGCTCATGCCGCGGCTGAGCACATGCAGCCCGGTCAGATCGCGCCCGATGACCGATGCCAGCGACAGCGCCCGCACCGTCACGTCCGCCGAGGGATAGGCGGCGTGCAGATCGCGTTCCACCCGGCGCATGATCTTGAGCGGCGCCTCGACGAAGTGGGTGATGGTGTTGGCGTTCGAAGTCTTGGACACGATCCGCACGTTGTGCCGTGTCAGCACGTCCAGGATTCGCGCGTCATAGCCCTTGACGCCGACCATGTCCTGCTCGAACAACTCCAGCGCGTGCACGTCCAGGCCGGTCACGATTTCCGCCGCCGGGGTGTCCGCCGGGTTCTCGTCGATCAGGGTGCCGGGGTCGTGCGGCTCGAACGCGTTGGTCACGCGCAGCGGCACGCTGGCCTGGCGCAACGTCTTGGCCGCGCGGGGGTGGATCGCCTCCATCCCCATGTTCGAGAGCTGATCGGCCACGTCGTAATTGGTATGGCCCAGCTTGCGCACGGCGCCCTCGCCCACCTGTTTCGGGTCGGCCGAGGACAGGTGGAATTCCTTGTGAATGATCGCCTCGCGCGCGCCGGTCAGCGCCGCGATCCGGCTGAACGTCACCTCGGAATAGCCACGGTCGAATTCCTGCATCAGCCCTTCGCGGCACTGCGCATAGCCGGTCGTGATCAGGATCTCGTCGGCCGGGTCCGCGCCGTCGAAGCCGTCGCGGATACGCGCGTCCAGGTCCATCTCGCGCTCGTCGCGCCAACCGGACAGGTCGATGAAGCGCGCCTCGACACCCGCGCGCCGCAGCAGCAGCGTGGTCACGAAGGCCGAATGCGCCTCGCCCAGCCCCGACAGCAGCTCGCGAATGATTTCCATGTGCTGGCTCAGGCGGAAGTGACCATAGGAACACAACCGCTGCAAATCGATCAGGCACGAGCGCGCGCCCTCGATCCGCTCGCGGATGAAGTCGTCGGCCTCGCGCTGATCGGCATTGCTGTCCAGCACCTGGTTGTGCGCCTCGGTCATCGCCTGCGCGACACGGTTCAGCGCATCCATCCAGCCGTGATCGTCGTCGGCGCTGGTGAACAGCGCGTAAACCCCCGGCTTGCCGGTCTTCTTGTGCTCCAGCAGCAGGTTGGTGATGCCGCCAAAGGCCGACACCACGAAGATCCGGTTATAGATCTCGGACGGCGCGCGATTGCCCACGAAGAGCGTATCGACAAGCTCGTTCACGCGGCTCATCGAGGTGCCGCCGATCTTTTCGACTGTGTGATTGGTATAGTTCAACTGATCAATCGCCGGGGCGCAGCGGCCGCCGGCGCTCCTTTGTCTCACGCATCTTCCGTTGCGGCGGCATAAGAGCCGTCGGCCTGGTGCACTTCGTTGCCCGTCACGGGCGGATTGAAGCAGCAGGCCATGACGAGTTCCTCGTCGGCGCGCAGCGTGTGCTTGTCATGTTCATTCAGCGCATACATCACGCCCGGCTTGATCTCGTAGGTCTCGCCGGTGGCCAGGTCGGTGATCGACCCCTTGCCCTGCATGCAGTACACGCTCTCGAAGTGGTTCTTGTAGTGGAACGTGTGTTCCGATCCGGCCTCGAGAAAGGTGATGTGGAACGAGAACCCCATCCCGTCATCGGCCAGCAGCATCCGCACGGATGTCCATTGCGCATCCGATACGGTGCGGTCGGTGTTGGTCAGGTCGTTGAAATCACGAACGATCATGTCTGTCTTACTCCGCAGCTATCTTGTTGGGGGCGACACTCTTGGCGACAGCAGCCGCCAGGATGTCCAACCCGCGTTCCAGGAGCGCATCCGGCGTCGTCAGCGGTGCCAGCACCTTGACCACCTCGTCATGCGCGCCCGAGGTTTCGATTATCAGCCCCTGCTCGAAGCAGGTGGCGCAGATTTCCGAGGCCAACTCGCCCGAGCCGACATCGATCCCGCGCATCATGCCGCGACCCTTCAGGCTGGCGCCCGGAATGTGGCCCGCGATCTCGCCCAGGCGTTTTTCCAGCAGCCCGGCCTTGCGCGCGACATCCTTTTGAAAGGCGTCATCGGCCCAGAATTTCTCAAGCGCGACACGCGCTGTCACAAAGGCATGGGTATTGCCCCGGAAGGTGCCATTGTGCTCGGCAGGCTTCCATATGTCCAGTTCCGGCTTGAGCAGCAGCGCCGCGAACGGCAGGCCCATGCCCGAAAGGCTCTTGGCCAGCGGGATCAGGTCCGGCTCGATGCCGAACTCTTCAAAGCTGAAGAAGCCCCCGGTGCGCCCGCAGCCCGCCTGGATATCGTCGGCGATCAGCAGCGCGCCATGCTTCCTGGCGATGCGCGCGATGCCCTGCATCCATTCCCTGGATGCGGCATTCAGGCCGCCCTCGCCCTGCACGGGCTCCACGATGAAGGCCGCCGGCGCGTCGATGCCGCTGGACGGGTTGTCCAGCATCGCCTCGATCATCGCCAGGGTATCGACATCTTCGCCGAACGCACCCTCGTAGGGCATGCGCGTGACATCCGACAGGGTCACGTCGCCGCCGCCGGCGCGCTTGCCGGCATTGCCGGTCGCGGCCAGCGCGCCCAGCGTCATGCCGTGGAACCCGTTGGTGAACGCGATGATGTTCTTGCGGCCCGTCACCTTGCGGGCCAGCTTCATCGCCGCCTCGACGGCGTTGGTGCCGGTCGGGCCGGTCATCATCACCTTGT
>CAZOKA010000183.1:0-5454 GCA_964580265.1 uncultured Rhodobacterales bacterium
CGGCGTCCCACGCCCCCGGCGTCATGAACGATCTCGCGCCCACCACGCCCGCGCGAGAGCGCCTGGCATATGACGAGTTCATGGCCCACCAGATCACCCTCGCCCTAGCCCGGAGCCAGCTCCGGCGCGCCGGCGGGCGCGAAACCCACGGCACGGGCGCATTGCAGCAAAAGGTGCTGGCCGAGATCCCGTTTCAGCCAACCGATGCGCAGATGCGCGCGCTTGAGGAAATCGCGCGCGACATGGCCGCGCCGCACCGGATGAACCGGCTGCTACAGGGAGATGTCGGCGCGGGCAAGACGCTGGTCGCGCTCCTGGCGTTGCTGATCGCCGTTGAGGCGGGCGGGCAGGGCGTTCTGATGGCGCCCACCGAAATCCTGGCGCGCCAGCATGTCGAGGGGCTGGCGCCGCTGGCGCACGCCGCCGGTGTGCGCATTGAACTGCTGACAGGGCGCGACAAGGGGGAGGGCCGGCGCGCCAAGCTCGACGCGCTTGCCCGCGGCGACATCGGCATTCTCGTAGGCACGCACGCGGTGTTTCAGCGCGATGTCGCCTTTGCCGATCTGCGCCTTGCCGTGGTCGATGAGCAGCACCGCTTTGGCGTGCGCCAAAGGCTTGAGCTGGGCCGCAAGGGTCAGGCGGTGGATGTGCTGGTGATGACGGCCACGCCGATTCCACGCTCGCTGGCCCTGGCGCAATATGGCGATATGGATGTCTCGGTGCTGGATGAAAAACCCGAAGGCCGCAAGCCGATCAAGACGGCCCTTGTCGCGGCGGGCCGCATGGATGAGGTCGTCGATCACCTGCGCCGCGCGATCCTTGACGGGCGGCAGGCCTACTGGGTCTGTCCCCTGGTCGAGGAAAGCGAAACACTGGATCTGACCGCGGCCGAGGCCCGGTTCAAGCGCCTGCGCGCCGCGCTCGGCGATGGCAATGTCGGCCTGGTTCACGGGCAGATGCCGCCAGCCGAAAAAGACGCCGCCATGAAGGCCTTCCAGGAGGGTCGAACCGCCGTCCTGGTAGCGACGACCGTGATCGAGGTGGGCGTCAACGTGCCCAATGCCACGATCATGGTCATCGAGCGAGCCGAGATATTCGGCCTCGCGCAATTGCACCAGTTACGTGGCCGTGTCGGGCGCGGCACGCAGCAATCCACTTGCCTGCTGATGTATCAACCGCCCCTGTCCGAGGGCGGCGAGCGGCGCTTGACCACCCTGCGCGATACCGATGACGGATTTCGCATCGCCGAGGTGGACATGGATATGCGCGGCGCCGGCGATTTGATCGGAACGGCGCAATCCGGCCTGCCGCGTTTCCGCATCGCGGACATGGAGCGGCAGGCGGCCCTAATGGCCACCGCCCAGAGCGACGCGCGCAAACTGTTGTCGGACGATCCGGACCTGACATCGCCACGGGGCAGGGCCGCGCGCGTCCTGCTGTGGCTGATGGAGCAGGATCAGGCGATACGCCTGATTTCCGTTGGATAACGGCAAATCACATTTGGGTCGCATATGTTCTCATAATGTTCTTTACATTTGATTAAGAATATGAGAACAAAGAGGCAACTTGAGGTATTCAGCAGGAGAAAACCCATGCTTGCACAGATCAAGACCAGTTTTGCCCGCTCCCGCGGCTCGTTGCTGCCGGATGCGGCTGGTGTGGTGGCGTTGTTGGTCATGCTTGTCGTGGGGCTTCACTTGCCCGCCATAACCTGAGTTCTGCCCGTGATCCCGGCGACGGCAGCTTGCGTGTATCCCTGTCCCACCGGATACATCTGTGCCTGAAACACAGCCTGCCTCGCGTGTTTTGCCGTCGGATTATCCGGATCACCGCCTTGACGCCGCCACCCACAAGGGGTGCGCGGCGTTTTTTTTCAGGCGGTTTGCGCTTGTTCGGCTTGCTGCATCGCCTCGCTCAGGGCGTCCAGCGTCAGCATGATCGAGGCGTGGCGATTCTTGTAGTCACGGGCAGGGCGCAGCACCTCCAGCCCGTCGAAGGGCGCAGCCGGTGCCGGGCCGTCGGATTTCAACATCGCCTTCAGCGTATCGCGCGCATCCTCGATCTGCGCGCGAGTACAGCCGATAGCCGCCGCCCCGACAACCGCCGCCGCTGCCTGCCCGAGGGCGCAGGCCTTTACCTCCAGCCCCAGATCGCTCAGGCGTTCGCCATCCATTTTTGCGTCCACGGTCACGGTCGAGCCACATAAAGGTGCGCGCTTGCGCACCGTGGCGTCCGGCGCGTACAACCGGTCCGTATGCGGAATGTCCGCCGCCAACGCCAGGATGCGTTGCGAATAAAGCTTGATCAGATCGCTTTCACCACTCATGGCTTTTCCTTTGTCGCCTTGTCCCATAAATAGGTCGTGAATTTGCGGATGCAAAAGGTTTTCGCCATGTCGTTTGATCCCGACCAACTTCGCCTCGATGCCCAGGGCCTGATCCCGGCAATAGCGCAGGATGCGGCCAGCGGCGAGGTGTTGATGATGGCATGGATGTCACCCGAGTCCATCCGTCGCACGCTGGCGACGGGGCGCGTCACCTACTGGTCGCGCTCGCGCGGCGCCTTCTGGGTCAAGGGCGAAAGTAGTGGTCATGTGCAGGAGCTGGTCGATTTCAGAATCGACTGCGATCGCGATTGCCTGCTGGTTCTGGTCAACCAGACCGGCCCTGCCTGTCACACCAATCGGCCCAGTTGCTTCTATACCGCGGTGCGCGATGGCCAGGAGGTGATCCTGACAGAGCCGCAGGACGCCTGACACAAGGTGCCCGGTGGTGATCCGGTCTGCAGTGCTGACGGCATGAATGGCCTGATGCGGACGTTGAGGTTTGGTGCCAATGCGCGGAATCAAGCCCGCAGGGCACCGCGCATCGCCGGGCCGCCCCCCGGCACGGCGATTTGGCTGCAACCTGCGCAATGCTCAGAGGTTTTTCGGATTTGGCTGGTATAAAGTGCCTTATCACCAACGCCTGATCGCCGCACCGCGGCCCGTCGATGCGCGGTTTCAAACCCGTGCCGCTATTTCACCGCCGCCAATCCCACTCGCCTGCGAATATCCTCCGGGCTGTCCCCCGCCGCGCGGTAGGTGGCGATCGCGCGCGCGTCATCGCGTTTTGCCAGGCGTTTGCCGTCTTCATCGCGGATCAGACGGTGATGATGATAAACCGGCGTCGGCAGATCGAGCAGCCGCTGCAGGATCACATGAATCGCCGTCGCGTCGAACAGGTCCGCCCCGCGCGTGACGTGGGTGATTCCCTGGGCCGCGTCGTCGATGACGACGGACAGGTGATAGGATGTGCCCATGTCACGGCGCGCCAGAACCACGTCGCCGATCGTCGCGATGGCGTCGTCGCGGCTGATCTCTACCTCGCGCGCGCGGCCTCCGCCAGTTTCCGTGAACCGCAGCGGCCCGGCATCCGCCATCGCGTCAAACGCCGCCCGCATGTCAAGCCGCAGCGCCACACCCCGCGGCAACGGCCCGGACGCAAGCCCGGCTTTTCCCTCGCGGCATGTTCCGGGGTAGATCGGGCCATCGGGGCCGAGGGTCGGCGCGTCGCCCTCTTGCGGGGCGCTGCTGGCGGCGATGACATCGCGGCGTGTGCAGGTGCAGGGATAAACCAAACCTGACGACCAGAGCGTACGAAGCGTACGAACATAACGGTTCAGGTTGTCCGACTGGCGCAGCACCGGCGTGGGCCATGACAGGCCCAGCCAGCGCAGATCGTCATATATCCGCGCCTCCCATTCAGCGCGCGCGCGGCCCTGGTCGATGTCCTCTATCCGCAGCAAAAAGGTGCCGCCGGCCCTCACCGCCATGTCCCACGCCACCAGCGCCGCATAGGCATGCCCGAGGTGCAGCGGCCCTGTTGGCGAAGGTGCAAATCGAGTTATTGTATTTGCGTCAATGACTTGAGGCCCGCTCTTCATCAAAAACGCTCAGGCGTTGATCGGCGCAATTTCTTGCTGCGCAAGCCAATCGCCCCAGGCGGCCTTGGCCCTGTCGGTATAGGCCTTGTAGCGCTCCTTGCGCCCCCGGCGCCCGTGCTTGAGGCCTTCAACCGGGCGAAACAGGCCGAAATTGACATTCATGGGTTGAAAGCTCTTGGCCTCGGCACCACCAGTTATATGATGGATAAGCGCGCCAACCGCACTATCTTGTGGCGGCGGCGGCAAAGAGCGCCCAAGGATTTCCGCCCCGGCCAGACGCCCGGCCAGCAGGCCCATGGCGGCGCTCTCAACGTATCCTTCCACGCCGGTGATCTGCCCGGCAAAGCGGATATGCGGGCGCGAGCGAAGACGCATCTGGTCATCCAGCAAGGTGGGCGAGTTGATGAACGTGTTGCGGTGAATGCCGCCCAACCGTGCGAAACGCGCCTCCTCCAGACCGGGAATCATCCTGAAAACATCAACTTGCGCACCATACTTCATCTTCGTTTGAAAGCCGACGATGTTGTATAGCGTGCCAAGCGCGTTGTCGCGGCGCAATTGGACAACCGCGTAAGGCTTGGTCTCGGGGTCATGGGCATTGGTCAGGCCGACAGGTTTCATCGGCCCGTGTCGCAGGGTTTCGCGCCCGCGTTCGGCCATCACCTCGATCGGCAGGCAACCGTCGAAATATTGCGCGGTTTCGCCTTCGTGAAACTCGGTCTTGTCTGCGGTCAGAAGCGCATCGATGAACGCCTCGTATTGCGCGCGCGTCATGGGGCAATTGAGGTAGGCCCGCTGCTCGTCCTCCGTTTCGCCCTTGTCATAGCGCGACTGCATCCATGCGACGTTCATGTCGATGCTGTCGGCATGAACGATGGGCGCGATGGCATCGAAAAAAGCCAGTGCATCGCGCCCCGTCGCTGCTGCGATGTCTGCGCCGAGCCCCTCGGAGGTCAATGGTCCGGTCGCCACGATCCAGTGTCCGTCGTCGGGTAGTGCCGAGATTTCATCATGCTCGATTTCGATATTCGGGTGATCGTGCAACGCCGCGGTAACAGATTCGGCAAACGGGTCACGATCCACGGCCAGTGCCCCCCCTGCGGGCAGGCGATGCTGATCGGCCGTGTGCATGATCAATCCGTTCGCGGCCCGCATTTCCCAATGCAGAAGGCCGACCGCGTTTTGCTCGTCATCGTCCGATCGGAACGAGTTCGAGCAGACCATTTCGGCAAGGTTGCCAGTGCGATGCGCAAACGTCTCGACCTTGGGCCGCATTTCGTGGATTACCACGCGCACGCCCATGTTCGCGGCTTGCCATGCGGCCTCGGAACCGGCCATGCCGCCGCCTATGATATGCAGTCTGTTCGTCATGCCCCCGACTTAGGGCAGATCGTATCGCTTGGGAAGAGTGCAATGGCCCGCCCACCGTTTTTGGACCTGGACGAGTGGATCACCGAAGCCTTGTTCACGATGGTCAGAGAGAGGCTGACCAGGAGGGACGAAATACTGCTCGGTGATCCACGCTCGCAT
>CAZOKA010000184.1:0-5401 GCA_964580265.1 uncultured Rhodobacterales bacterium
GTCTTGACCAGTCGCGGCGCGAAATACTTGGCGGTCGAAACCACGCCAAGCGTCACACTGCCGGACTGCCCGCGACGCATCGCCGCTATCTGCTGGTCAACCTGCCCAAGCGCAACCTCGATCCGCAGCGCGGCCTCGAGAACGATCCGGCCCTCCGGGGTCACGCGAGAGCCCGCCGAATCCGCCGTGCGCGACAACATCGCAACATCAAGTGCACTCTCCAACGTTTTGATTTGGCTATGAACTGCGGGGGGCGTCAGGTGCAACGCCTCGGCCGCGGCGCTGATCGATCCATGCCGTTCCACCGCCAACAGGGCGCGCAATTGCTTGAGTGTGATGCTTTCCAGCCAGGTCATTAGATTTTTCTTACTATTGAGTAACATTATTTAAATTTCATAAAATTTCAGATTACGCAATACAAACGGGGAATCGCGTGTCGCTGGGAGGAGCCGCTTTGCCATTCACCCGAAACATATTGCCGCTCGAACTGATACCCGCGCCATTGCACGACGTGATGCAACGCCTGTGCAACGCCGGGGCGGATATTGCACGGATCATCGCGCGCGGGTCTATCGGGCAGGATCTGGCCGGTGCCGTTGGCGTGAACAGCGGCGGAGACGGGCAAAAGGCGCTGGACGTTCTCGCCGACCAGAAGTTCATGACCGCGCTTGCGGGATCGGACATCCGTCACTACGCCTCGGAAGAACAGGAAAATGCGATCACGGTGAACGACGCGGGCACCCTCGCCCTCGCCATCGACCCGCTGGATGGATCATCCAACATCGATGTCAATGTCTCCGTCGGCACCATATTCGCCCTGTTTCCCGCTCGCGACACCGCCGAGAACAGCTTTCTGCGCATGGCGGCCGATCTGATCGCGGCGGGATACATCATCTACGGGCCGCAGTGCTGCCTGGTTGTCAGTTTCGGCAAGGGGGTGCAGGTTTACACGCTCGACCCGGACAGTGGTGCGTTCGTGATGACGCAGGATCGGGTGCGCGTCCCCGAATCCTCGGGCGAATTTGCGATCAATGCCTCGAATTACCGCCATTGGCCCGCGCCGGTTCGGGCCTACATAGATGATCTTGTATCGGGCATCGAAGGGCCGCGTGAACGCGATTTCAACATGCGTTGGGTCGCGTCCCTCGTGGCCGAGACACACCGCATCCTGATGCGCGGCGGCATTTTCCTCTATCCCGGCGACAATCGCGAAGGCTACGCCCAAGGTCGCTTGCGGCTGCTGTATGAATGCGCGCCAATCGCGTTCTTGATGGAGCAGGCGGGCGCCGGGGCCACGGATGGCAGCGACCCCATCTTGCGACAATCAATTCGCGATTTGCACGCACGCACCCCCTTCGTTTTCGGCAGCACGGAAAAGGTCGCCCGCGTGACGGCCTATCACGACCTGCCCCTGACAGAGACCTCGGCCCTGTTTTCCAAACGCGGCCTATTCCGGAGCCAGTGACATGAGCAAGAAACATCCCATCATATCGGTTACCGGATCGTCCGGCGCTGGCACGAGCACCGTCAAGGCGACATTCGAGCAGATTTTCCGCCGCGAAAACGTGTCCGCCGTGATGATCGAGGGCGACGCCTTTCACCGCTACAACCGCTCGGACATGAAGGCCGAATTGCAGCGCCGCTATGACGAGGGCGATCACACATTCTCGCACTTTTCCTACGAAGCCAACGAACTCAAGGAGTTGGAGCGCGTTTTTCGCGACTACGGCGCAAGCGGAACAGGCCGCACACGCAAATATGTCCATGACGAAGTCGAAGCCGCCGCCACGGGCGTGGCGCCGGGCAACTTTACCGCCTGGCGTCCGTTCGAAGACGGCACCGACCTGCTGTTCTACGAGGGGCTGCATGGCGCGGTCGTCAATGACGAGGTCAACCTGGCCGCGCTGGCCGATCTCAAGATCGGTGTGGTGCCTGTCATCAACCTGGAATGGATTCAGAAGATACACCGCGACCGCGACAGCCGCGGTTACTCGACCGAGGCGGTGACCGATACGATCCTTCGCCGTATGCACGCCTATGTGCATTGCATCTGCCCGCAATTCACCGAAACCGACATCAATTTTCAGCGTGTGCCGGTGGTGGACACCTCGAACCCGCTCATCTCTCGCTGGATTCCGACTGCAGATGAGAGCCTGGTCGTCATCCGATTCAAGAACCCGCGCGGCATCGATTTTCCCTACCTGACATCGATGATCCACGGCTCATGGATGAGCCGGGCCAATTCGATCGTCATACCGGGCAACAAGCTCGATCTGGCGATGCAACTCATCCTGACACCGCTCATTGAACGCCTCGTGCGCGACGCACGGCGCGCCTGATCCTGAGAGGAAAGAGCCCATGAACACGCAAATCCCCCATGCCGATGAACGCACGATGGCCAGCGCCATACGGGCCTTGACGATGGACGCCGTGCAAGCGGCGGCATCGGGGCATCCGGGCATGCCGATGGGCATGGCAGATGTGGCGACGGTTCTGTTCAACCGTTTCATTAAGATCGACCCGCAAACCCCTGACTGGATTGACAGAGACAGGTTTGTTCTATCCGCAGGGCATGGCTCGATGCTGCTTTACGCGATGCATCACCTTCTGGGCTACGAAGACATGGGCATGGATCAGCTCCGCGCCTTCAGGCAACTCGGCAGCACCACGCCGGGGCACCCCGAATATGGCCATACTCTGGGCGTCGAAATGACGACCGGCCCCTTGGGGCAAGGCATCGCCACCGCGGTCGGCATGGCCCTGGGGGAACGGATGGCGGCGGCGCGTTTTAGCGGCCTGATCGACCACTTCACCTATGTCATCGCTGGCGATGGCTGCCTGATGGAAGGGGTCAGTCACGAGGCCATCGATTTTGCCGGGCACATGGGCCTTGGTCGCCTGATCGTGCTATGGGATGACAACCGCATCACCATCGACGGCACTACTGACCTTGCCACGTCAACCGACCAGCAGGCGCGCTTCGCCGCCGCCGGATGGCATGTTGTGAGTGTCGATGGGCACGACCCGGACATGATCGCCAACGCGATCGAACACGCCCGCACCGATCCACGCCCCAGCCTGATCGCCTGCCGCACCGTCATCGGCTGTGGCGCGCCTACCAAGCAAGGCAGTCATGACGTTCATGGTGCCCCCTTGGGTGACGAGGAAATCAAGGCGGCCCGCGCGCATCTGGGCTGGCCGCATGCCCCGTTCGAGATACCGCAGGATGTCTATGCCGCATGGGGCCGGATCGCGGCCCGCGGCGCCCAGGCACGCACCGAGTGGCAAGCCCGCTTCGCCCGGGCCCCCGCCCGCGACGCCCTGATGGCGGCCATGAGCCATGACACGCGCACCCTGCGCCGGGAAATGGCCTCGTACCGGCAACAGCTTTCCACCAAGGCACCCAAAGTGGCCACGCGCAAGGCCAGCGAAATGGCGCTTGGCGTGGCTGTTGCGGCCATGCCGTCCTGCGTGGGTGGTTCGGCCGATCTGACCGGATCGAACCTGACGCGAACCGCCGCAATGCGCGCGGTGACAAAAGACGACTATTCCGGCGACTACATTCACTACGGAATCCGCGAACACGGCATGGCCGCCGCAATGAACGGGCTGTCCCTGCATGGGCTGGCGCGGCCCTATGGCGGCACCTTCCTTGCCTTCGCCGATTATTGCCGCCCCGCGATCCGCCTGTCCGCCCTGATGGGGCAGCCGGTGACCTACGTGATGACCCATGACAGCATCGGGTTGGGCGAGGATGGCCCCACCCACCAGCCGGTGGAGCACCTGGCCAGCCTGCGCGCGATGCCCAACCTCGATGTCATCCGGCCCGCGGACGCCGTGGAAACCGCCGAAGCATGGGAGCTTGCCCTCGCATCCGACACAACACCAACGGTCTTGGCGCTGTCCCGGCAAGGGGTGCCGTGCTACCGCACGAGCTACAGCGAAGAGAACCTGACCGCGCGCGGCGCCTACCTTTTGCACACCCCGCCCGGCCCACGCGATGTCACGCTCATCGCCACCGGCACCGAGGTCGAAATCGCGATGACCGCAATGGAAATGCTGGCGGCCGACGGCATCTCTGCGGCGGTCGTTTCGGCCCCGTGTTTCGAGCGGTTCGCGGCGCAGCCCGCCGCCGCGCGCGAGGCGGTTCTCGGGATTGCCCCACGCATCGGTATAGAGGCGGCGATCCGGCAGGGCTGGGATCTGATGCTGCGGCCAACCGACGGGTTCGTCGGGATGACCGGATTCGGCGCGTCGGCCCCTGCCCCGAAACTCTATTCCCACTTTGGCATCACGGCCCAGGCCGTTGCCAACAAAGCAAAAAACATGATCTGACGAGGACGCAATGACAGTAAGAATTGCCATCAACGGTTTTGGCCGAATTGGGCGCTGCACGCTGGCGCATATCATCGAATCGGGCCGCGAGGACATCGAGGTCGCGGCGATAAACGCCACCGGCCCGCTTGAGACCAACGCCCACCTGCTGCGCTACGACAGTGTGCACGGGCGTTTTGGTCACGCGGTATCGGTTGGCGACGGTACGCTGGATGCCGGTCGCGGTCCGATGCGCATGTTTTCCACCCGCACCCCGGCAGACCTGGATTGGGACGGCATAGATGTCGTTCTCGAATGCACCGGCGTGTTCAACTCCAGGGCCGAAAGCGCCGTGCACCTGGACCGTGGCGCGCGCCGCGTCCTGATATCTGCGCCCGCTACCGGCGTCGATCGCACCGTGGTTTACGGCGTCAACCACGCCGATCTGAACCACGAGGATCAGGTCGTCTCGAACGGATCATGCACCACCAACTGCCTGGCGCCGCTGGCGCGTGTGCTCGATGCCGGTGTCGGGATCGAACATGGCATCATGACCACCGTCCACAGCTATACCGGCGATCAGCCGACCCTCGACCGGCGTCATGGCGATCTCTACCGCGCCCGTGCGGCGGCAATTTCGATGATCCCGACATCGACAGGCGCGGCCAAGGCGATCGGAGAAGTGCTGCCAGGTCTCAAGGGCAAGCTGGACGGCGCGGCGATCCGCGTGCCCACCCCGAACGTCAGCGCGGTGGACCTGACCTTTCAGGCCGGGCGCGACACCACGGCCCAAGAGATCAACGCGCTTGTCGCTTCTGCGGCCCAAGGGCCCATGCGCGGCATCATCAGCTACGAGACCGAGCCAAAGGTCTCGGTCGATTTCAACCACGACGGCCATTCGTGCAACTTCGCCGCCGATCAGACCCGCGTGATGGGCGCGCGGCTGGTGCGGGTCATGGCCTGGTACGACAACGAATGGGGTTTCTCCAGCCGGATGGCGGATGTCGCCGCCGTTATGGGCCGATTGAACTGAAAGGATAGCGAGAGATGACATTAATCACCCTTCGTCAATTGCTGGATGACGCGG
>CAZOKA010000185.1:0-3457 GCA_964580265.1 uncultured Rhodobacterales bacterium
AATCTTCAAAAGATTCCGTTCAAGAAAGTTTCAAACTTTCTTGGTCTTCGCCCATCGCCGGGGCGCAAGGCGGCGAGGGGAAAGCGGCACCTTCAAGCCATTCACACCCGCAACACATGGTAAGCTTGAACACCACCCGGCACCCGGCCCTTGCCCTCGCTGGCGGCGAACAACGGATCATTGACATGAACAGTGATTCATGTTTCATAATATCGCAGGTCACCCGAAATTGACCGATGGGAGGAGAACCATAATGAAGACGATACTGACAATGGCAGCAGCGCTTGGGGCGCTGGCCGCACCGCTTTCGGCGGAGATCCGGGTTGCGCATGTTTATGGCAAGTCGGGCCCCTACGAAGCCTATGCTGCGCAGTCCCATAACGGGCTGATGATGGGGATCGAATACGCCACCGACGGCTCCATGGAGGTGAACGGCGAAAAGATCACCGTGATCGAGAAGGATACACAGCTCAAGCCGGACGTGGGAAAGGCGCTGCTGGCCGAAGCCTACGGCGATGACGACGCGCATATCGCGGTCGGGCCGGTCAGCTCGGGCGTGGCGCTGGCAATGCTGCCGGTGGCCCAGGAATACGAGCGCATCCTGCTGGTCGAACCCGCCGTGGCCGATTCGATCACGGGCGCCAACTGGAACCGCTACGTGTTCCGCACCGGGCGCAACTCGTCGCAGGACGCGGTCGCCAACGCGGTGGCCATCGGCGACGAGAACGTGAAAGTCGCCACCCTGGCGCAAGACTACGCCTTCGGCCGGGATGGGGTTGCTGCCTTTAGCGAGGCCCTGGAAGGCACCGGCGCCGAAATCGTGCACGAGGAATACGTGCCCACCGACACTACCGACTTCACCGCCGCGGCGGAACGCATCTTCAACGCGATGGAAGGTGTCGAGGGCGAAAAGCGCCTGTTCATCATCTGGGCCGGTGGCGGCAACCCGATGAGCAAGATCAACGCGATGGACCCGTCCCGCTACGGCATCGAGATCGCGACGGGCGGCAACATCCTGGCCGCGCTCAAGGCCTACAAGGAACTGCCCGGCCTTGAGGGGGCGACGTATTACTACTACGAGATCCCCGACAACGCGGTGAACGACTGGCTGGTCGAAGAGCACTTTGACCGCTTCGGCACCCCGCCCGATTTCTTCACGGCAGGCGGCATGGCCGCCGGGATCGCGGTTGTCGAGGCCCTGCGCAAGGCTGGCACCACCGACACCGAGGCGTTGATCGAAACCATGGAAGGCATGGAATTCGAGACCGCCAAGGGCACCATGCGATTCCGCACCGAAGACCACCAGGCGCTGCAATCGATGTATCACTTCCGCACCGAGATCCAGGAAGGCAAGGATTACGGCGTTCCGGTCCTGGTGCGCGAGCTGGGCATCGACGACATGGACATCCCGATCCGCAACTGATCGGATGCACCCAACGAGGGCGGGCACATCGGTGCCCGCCCCAGGTTTCCCAATACATTTCAGAGGTGTCAGATGCACCAGCCGATCTTGCAAACAGACGGGCTGACCGTGCGGTTCGGGGGTCATGTTGCCGTCGATGCGGTTAGCTGCGCCTTCAATCCGGGCGAGTTGACTGCCATTGTCGGACCGAACGGCGCGGGCAAGACCACCTATTTCAACCTGATCTCGGGCCAGATCGCCGCGACCGCCGGAAAGGTCAC
This sequence comes from uncultured Rhodobacterales bacterium, assembly GCA_964580265.1. Classification (GTDB taxonomy): domain Bacteria; phylum Pseudomonadota; class Alphaproteobacteria; order Rhodobacterales; family Rhodobacteraceae; genus Sediminimonas. The sequence goes on from CAZOKA010000185.1 coordinate 1,684, forward strand.
GCTGCAAGGGCAGGACATCACCCGCAAATCGGTATCGCAACGCTGCCACGCGGGCCTTGGCCGGGCGTTCCAGTTGACCAACCTGTTTCCCGGACTCAGCGTTCTTGAAAACGTCCGCCTGGTGATACAGGGGCACAAGACCGGGCGCGTCAGCCTGTTCACGATGGCCGATGCCGACACCGCGCTGACCGATGCCGCGATGCAAGTGCTACAGCGTGTCCGGCTGGACGAACTTGCCGCGCAGCAGGTATCTGAACTCAGCCACGGCAATCAGCGCAAGCTGGAAGTCGCGATGCTGGTCGCGCTGAACCCGCGCGTGTTCATGTTCGATGAACCCACGGCCGGCATGAGCGTGGACGAGGCGCCCGTCGTGCTGGACCTGATCGCCGAGTTGAAGCGCGACCACACGCGCACCGTCCTGCTGGTGGAACACAAGATGGACGTGATCCGCTCGCTGGCCGACCGGATCATCGTCCTGCACAACGGCGCCCTCGTCGCGGATGGCGACCCGGCCGAGGTGATCGCATCCGACGTTGTGCAAGAGGCATACATGGGAAAGGAACTGGCCGATGTCTGACGACATTCTGACGCTTCAGGGCGTGCATACGGATATCGCGCAATACCATGTCCTGGCAGACCTGAACCTGACCGTACCGCGCGGCGGCGTGACCATGCTGCTGGGGCGCAACGGGGTAGGCAAGACGACCACGCTGCGCACGATCATGGGGCTGTGGACCGCGAAACAGGGGACGATCGCCTTTGATGGAACCGAGCTGAGCGCGCTGCCCACGTCGGACCGGGCGTGCCTCGGGATCGGGTATGTACCCGAGGACATGGGAATATTCACCGATCTGACAGTGGCGGAAAACATGATCCTCGCCGCATCCTCCGGTGGGCTGGACCCAAAGCGGATGGAGTGGATATTCACCGCGTTTCCGGCGCTCAGAACCTTCTGGACCAGCGAAGCGGGCAATCTGTCAGGCGGGCAGAAGCAAATGCTGGCCATCGCGCGCGCGATGGCCGAGGAACGTCGGCTTTACCTCATTGACGAGCCAACCAAGGGCCTCGCTCCCGCCATCGTGTCCACCATGGCCGGCGCGCTGCGCGATCTGAAAAGGCAAGGCGCCTCGATCCTGCTGGTCGAACAGAACTTCGCGGTTGCCAAGGCCCTTGGCGACACCGCTGCCGTGATGGATGACGGGCACGTCATCTGGGCGGGCGAAATGGCCGAACTGGCCAATGACGCGGACCTGCAAGAGCGCCTGATGGGCCTGAGCATGGAGACCTTGTAATGAGCGATGCCCCCGACCACAGCCCCACCCTGGCCACGCTGTCGATATCCGACAGGCTGGGCCGCGCGATGCCCTATATCCTGATCCCCGTGCTTGTGGTGCTGGGCTTTCTCGCGATCGGATCGACCAGCAGTTGGCTGACCCTGACGGTATCGGGTCTTGCCATGGGCATGATGATCTTTCTCATGGCCTCCGGCCTGACCCTGGTATTCGGCCTGATGGATATCATCAATTTCGGCCACGGCGCGTTCATCTCTGTCGGGGCCTTCGTAGGCGTCAGCGTTCTGATGGCCCTGGGCGGCTGGACAACCGCGGCCTCGCTACCGCTGAACCTGGTTGCCGTGCTGCTGGCGATCCTGGCCGCGATCATCGTGACCGGCATCCTCGGCTGGGGGTTCGAGCGTGTCATCGTGCGCCCCGTCTACGGCCAGCACCTGCACCAGATCCTTGTCACCGTCGGCGGCCTGATCGTGATCGAACAG
>CAZOKA010000185.1:3557-5348 GCA_964580265.1 uncultured Rhodobacterales bacterium
CCAGCACCTGCACCAGATCCTTGTCACCGTCGGCGGCCTGATCGTGATCGAACAGATGATCCATGTGATCTGGGGTCCACACGAAATCTACCTGACCCGGCCCGAAACCTTCAAGGGGGCCATCACCTACTGGGGGGCGGCGCTAGAGAAATTCCGCCTTCTGGCGGTGGTGCTGGGGCTGATCGTATTCGTGGCGATGCGTCTTGTCCTGCGCCGCACCAAGATCGGCCTGATCGTGCGGGCCGGCGTTCAGAACGGCGAAATGGTGCAGGCGCTCGGATATCGGCTCAGGCTGGTGTTCGTGGGCGTGTTCATCGCGGGTTCCGCCCTGGCCGGGCTGGGCGGCGTGATGTGGGGCCTCTACCAGGAGGTGATCACCGCCGGCATGGGCGAGGAAATGATGATCCTCGTGTTCATCGTCGTGATCATCGGCGGGCTCGGCTCGGTCGAGGGGGCCTTCATCGGCGCGCTGCTGGTCGGCCTGACGCAAAACTACATCGCGTTTCTGGAACCGAAACTGGCGCTGATCTCGAATATCGGCCTGATGGCCGTGATCCTGATGTGGCGCCCGCAGGGCATGCTGCCCGTGGTCAAGGCGAAGTAACATGATCAATATACTCCTTTCCGGCGATCGACCACGCTCGATCCTGCTCTCCGCGATCTTGCTGATTATCCTGGTCGCGCTGGCGCTGGCGCCCTTCCTGTTTCCCGGCGTGCGGTCGCTGGAAACGGCGGCACGCATCTGCATCTTCATCGTGCTGGTCGCCAGCTACGACCTGATGCTGGGCTACACCGGCATCGTCAGCTTTGCACATACGATGTTCTTCGGGCTTGGGGCCTATGGCGTTGCATTGGCATCCACCCACATGGGACGCGGGTTCGACGCGCTGCTGGTCGGCTCGGTGCTTGGCGCACTGGCGGCGGCAGTGCTGGCATTTGCCATCGGACTGCTTTCGCTACGGGTGCGGGCGATCTTCTTTGCCATGATCACGCTTGCCGTAGCCTCGGCCGTGGCCGTGCTGGTCAGCCAATTGTCGCAGATCACCGGCGGCGAGGACGGGCTGAACTACCTGACCCCGCGCGAGTTGACCCCTGCCTTCCGCTTTGGCGAGGCGTTCGGGGTAAAGCTGAACGGTCGGCTGCTGGCCTATTACCTGGTGTTCGCATCCTGCCTCGCCCTGTTCCTGATCCTGCTGCGGGTGGTCAACTCGCCCTTCGGCCGCGTGCTCAAGGCGATCCGCGAGAACGACTTCCGCGCCGAGGCGATCGGCTATCGCGTGGTGGCCTACCGCACCATGGCGACCTGCCTCTCGGCCGCCATCGCCGCGCTGGCCGGCAGCATCTTCGCGATCTGGCTGCGCTATGTCGGGCCGGACACGACCCTGTCCTTCTCGATCATGCTCGACATCCTGCTGATGGTGGTGATCGGCGGCATGGGCACCATGTATGGCGCGGTGATTGGCGCGACGATCTTCGTTCTGGCGCAAAACTACCTGCAAACACTGATGGGAACGGCGTCCGAGGCCACGTCGGCCCTGCCGCTGATCCCGGATCTGCTCAGCCCCGACCGCTGGTTGCTGTGGCTGGGGGTCTTGTTCGTTCTCAGCGTCTACTTCTTCCCCACCGGCATCGTCGGGCGCCTGCGCGGGGCACGATGACGGCGCCGCCCCCCTCTACGCGCCGCCGTGCGCTGATCCTGCTGCATGGCTGGACGATGACGGGCCGGGCCTTCGACGGGCTGGCCCGCCACCTCGACCGGGATTTCACCCTCATCGCGCCCGATCTGCCCGG
>CAZOKA010000186.1:0-5333 GCA_964580265.1 uncultured Rhodobacterales bacterium
AGGCCGCGCGCGACAAACGAGATCAACAACGCCAGCCACAGGCCGTGATTGCCCATCATCGGCACCAGCGCCAGAACGCCCACCAGGTAGATAACGAAGCTCACCGCCATCATGTTGCGCATGTCGCGCGATCGGGTGGCCCCGATAAAGATACCGTCCAGCATCCATGGGGCCAATCCCACGATCGGCGCCGCCACCATGTATGGCAGGTAGCTGCGTGCCGCGGCGCGCACCTCTTCCGCGGTGGTCATGATGTCGATGATAATTCCCCCCGCCAACGCGAACGCCACCGCCAACGCCAACGCACTACCACCGCCCCAAAGGCTGGCCAACAGCGCGCTGCGGCGAAGGCTGAAGGCGTTGCGCGCGCCCAAGGCCTGCCCCACCAACGCCTCGACCGCAAAGGCAAAGCCGTCCAGCGCATAAGCGGTGATATGCAAGAATTGCAGCAACACCTGGTTGCCTGCCAGCGTCACATCGCCAAAACCCGCGCCAAGCAACATGAAAGATACGAAAATCGCCTGCAACAACAGCGACCGGATCAGGATATCAGTGTTCACCGCCGCCATCCGGGTCAAAGCCACCCGATCGAACACGCGCGCCCAATCGCACCAGGCCGGCACACGGAATGCATCGCGGCACATCCAAAGCGCCAGCGCCAGCCCCGACCATTCCGCCATGAAGGTCGCCAATGCCACGCCCTGCACGCCCCAGCCCAGGCCCAGGACAAACCACAAGTCAAGCAGGATGTTCAGCCCGTTCATCCAGACCTGGATGGCCAGCACCGCGCGCGTGCGTTCCAGCGCGATCAACCAACCGGTCACGCCATAGATCGCGATTGCGGCCGGAGCGCTGAAAACCCGAACGCTCATGTAGGACCGCGCCAGTTCCTCGACCTCGGCACTGGCAGGGGCTATGAAAAATGCTCCGCCGAAGATCGGAACCTGGAGCGCGATAACCGCAAGCCCCCCCGCCAGCCCAATCATCAGCGCACGGGTCAGCAATGCGGCCACCTCGCCGCGTTGCCCCGCGCCCTGCGCCTGACTGGTCAGGCCGGTGGTGCCCATCCGCAGGAACCCGAAGATCCAGTAGATCGCGGTGATGACGATCGCCCCGATTCCGACCGCGCCAATCGGTGCAGCCTGCCCCAATTGGCCCACCACGCCGGTATCCACCGCGCCAAGAATTGGAACGGTCGCATTAGACAGAACGATCGGCAGCGCGATCTTGAGAACCCGCGCATGTGTGATGTCGGCAGATGGTGCCGCGACCGGTTCAGCCATCGCGCGCGGGCATCAGGAAATGGCCGGTGGCCTGCGCAAAAGCACGGGCCTTGTTATCCTGCCACGCCTCGACATGAACCGAGGCATAGCGCCGACCCGAGCGATTGACCTGCGCGCGCGCATAGGCGTCGCGCGGCAGCCCGGAACGCAGGTAGTCCACGGTGAAATCGATGGTCTTGGGAAGGCGCGGCAACTTGCCGCCAATCAGTTGTTCGGGGTCAAGTTTGCCGCCTTCGATTTCTTCCCAAAGGGTTGCCCAACTCAGACCGATGACGGCGGTCACCTCGAGAAAGGCGGCAGTCACGCCGCCGTGGATCGCGGGCAGAAGCGGGTTGCCGATCAGCTTCTCGTCGAAGGGCAGAACCGCCGTCAGCTCGTCCCCGCGGCGGTCGAATTCGATGCCAAGATATTGGATGTAAGGCACGCCGTGCACCAGCGCGCGCAGGGCCGCATCGCGGCGTTGCTTGACCACCTGAACGGGTTCGGGACGGGGGCGCGCCATTACTTGCCCTCCACGGTAAAGGTGCCCGTCGCGGTGGCCACCGGGCGATCATCGTCATCGTCCAGGGCCGTGGCCCGCACGAAGGCGACCGAACGGGTTACATGATAGCATTCAGCGCGCGTTCTTATGGGCTGCCCCGGCGTTGCGGCGCGCATGTAGTCGATCCGCAAGCCGATCGTGGCCGTGGCACCGGGGTTGGCAGGGTGGCTCATCACCGCCGCGCCGCAGCAGGTATCAAGCAGCGCATAAACCGCACCACCGTGCATGACGCCGGTTTCAGGGTCACCGACAAATTGCGGGTCATAGGGAAGGCGCATCTCGGCGATGCCATCGGCGAGATGGGTAAACTCCATCCCCAACGCCCTGGCGTGCGGGATCGCCTCGGTGAACTGGCGCGCCATTTTCGTCTTGTCGAGCCCCTTGGCCATCGCGAGTACCCCAATGCCGAATACGCCCGAGTTATTCGGGCTTGTCTTTTGGGATGCAAGTGCTATTTTCCGTTATTGATAATCATTCGCAATAAAAGCCAGCATCTCGCGAGGACCACATGCCGCCCACCGACACCACAGCCGCTTCTGCCGTAGAACTGACGCGCGAAGCGCCGGGAGTTTCGACAAGCCGCCCCCCGATGCAGCCGAAACGCCTGCTGATCGCGACGGCGCTGATGCTCGCGGCACTGGCGCCCGGCCATTTGGGCGTGGTGACACGAGGCCTGATGGTCGATGCCTATTTCGGCGTTTCGGTCTTCGTGGCGGCGACGCTCTTGCTGTTCTACGGGTCCGAGAGACTGTTTCGCTTCGACATCGGCGAGGCGCTGAAGGCAACCCGCCGGGCACAGGCGCCGATCGCGGCGCTCATGGGGGCAACGCCGGGCTGCGGAGGGGCCGTCGTCGTGGTGGCCGCCTATTCGTCCGGCAACGTCCGGTTCGGCGCGGTAGTGGCTGCGTTGACCGCGACGATGGGCGATGCGGCCTTCCTGCTGATCGCGACCCGCCCTGACGCCGCGGCGGTTGTCTTGCCCTTGTCGCTGGTTGTCGGGGTCATCTCGGGGTGGGTAATCGATTGGCTGCGCGGCGACGAGTTGAACGCAACGGCAAATGGACACTGCGAGGCGCCTTATCTCTTCGGCAAACTCCGCCCGCGCGATGTGATCTACCTGCTGCTCGCAGTGCCCGGCCTGGTCATCGGCGTTGCGGACCTGATCAATATCGATACCAGCGCCCTGTTCGGTGAGACATTTCCGTTGGCACTGGGCCTTGCTGGCACCGCTGCCGGACTGGCAATCTGGGCGACATCACCGCTGCAGGCGATGACGAACGCAAAGGACAGCCCCACAACGCGCATGGCCGAGGAAACCAGTTTCATCGGGGTCTGGGTGATCGGCGCCTTCATGGCCTACGAATACGCGGTCGAGTTCGCAGGTCTGGACCTTGAAATGCTGTTCCAGACGGTGATGCCGGTCATGCCCCTGATCGGCATATTGATCGGCTTCGTTCCCGGCTGCGGCCCGCAAATCCTTGTGACAACCCTGTATATCAACGGCGTGGTTCCGTTTTCGGTGCTTATGGGCAATGCGATTTCAAACGATGGCGACGCGTTGTTCCCCGCGATCGCGCTGAACCCACGCGCGGCGGTTCTGGCGACGGTGTACTCGGCCATTCCGGCCCTGATTGTCGCCTACGGGTTTTACTTCCTGGCGCCCGGCTTTATGTCCTGACTGGTGGCACGGGGGCTGGCCAAAGCCGCCGTGCCGATGCAGGATAAGGGCAACCGGAAGAAGGGCCCAACGATGTCGCAGCCTCGCCTGTCGTTCAAGGAAATGTGCGCGAAATTCGACGTGACACCGCGCACGCTGCGCTATTACGAGTATATTGAGCTTCTGCAGCCCGAGCGCGAGGGGCGCACCCGCTATTACGGACCGCGTGAGATCGCGCGCATGACCCTGATTCTGCGCGGACGCAAATTTGGCTACCCGCTTGAGGAAATACGCCAGTGGCTCCTGATCTATGAGAAGGAAGGCACCGTCGCGCAGATGCGCGCATGGATCACGATGGCCGACCGGCAACTGACCGAACTTGCCGAGCAACGCGCGCAGCTTGAAGAAGCCATGCAGGAATTGAAGCGCCTGCGCGATGACACCGCCGACGAGTTGCACCGGCGCGAAGGCTAATCTTTTCCCGCGCAAAGTTGACGTTACGTTATGCCACGTCAACCGCGAAAGTGACGTGGCGTTGTGGTTACGTCAAGTGGACAGGGTGTTGTATCCACGCGGGAACAGACACACCTCTGCATTCGAGACACGCCAGCGGAGAAGACGATGCCGGATCAAACCATGACCATCCGCGAGATGTGCGATGCGTTCGATGTAACGCCGCGCACTCTACGATTCTACGAGGCGAAGGAGCTGCTGTCCCCCAAGCGGGAGGGGCAAAAACGGCTGTTTACCAAGCGCGACCGCGCGCGGCTGAAGCTGATCCTGCGCGGCAAGCGGTTTGGTTTCAGCCTGGAAGAGATTCGTCAGCTATTGGACCTGTACGATATGGGCGACGCCCAGCAGACACAGCTGATGCGCACCTACGATATCGCGCAGGAGCGATTGCGCGATCTTGAACGTCAGCGCGATGAGATTAACACCGCGATCGCGGATCTGCGCGAACAGATGACATGGGGCGAGAAGATGCTTGCCTCGATCCGCCAACCAAAACGCGCCGCCGAATAGACCCGGCCAAGGGAGAGCCAGATGCCCAGTTACACCGCACCGATCAAGGACATGCAGTTCATTCTGCACGATCTCCTCAAAGTCTCGCAGTCCGATATCCCGGGTTACGACGAATTGGAGTCCGACTTCACCACGGCCGTGATCGACGAGGCGGGCAAGCTGACATCCGAGGTGGTCGCCCCGCTCAATCAGGTCGGGGACACGCAAGGATGCCGGCTTGAAAACGGCGTCGTGCGCACGCCAGACGGGTTCAAGGCGGCCTTCGATCAGGTGCGCGAAGGCGGCTGGACGGGGCTGGACATGCCCGACGAATACGGCGGCCAGGGGATGCCCTATGTCCTTGGCACCGCCGTGGGCGAGATGTTCTCGGCCGCAAACCAGGCATTCACCATGTATCAGGGCCTGACCCATGGCGCGGCCTCGGCCATTCTGGCGCATGGCACGGATGCACAGAAGGAAACCTACCTGCCCAAGATGGTGTCCTGCGAATGGACCGGTACGATGAACCTGACCGAGTCGCATTGCGGCACCGATCTGGGCCTGATGCGCACCAAGGCCGTGCCGCAGGATGATGGCAGCTACAAGCTGTCGGGTGAGAAGATTTTCATCTCTGCCGGTGAACACGACCTTGCCGACAATATCGTGCACCTGGTTCTGGCCAAGATCCCCGGCGGCCCTGACGGGATCAAGGGCGTATCGCTGTTCATTGTGCCCAAGTTCCTTGTGAACGAGGACGGCTCGCTTGGCGATCGCAACGGCGTGTCCTGCAGCAAGATCGAGGACAAGATGGGCATTCACGGCAATGCCACCTGCGTGATGAACTATGACG
>CAZOKA010000187.1:0-5274 GCA_964580265.1 uncultured Rhodobacterales bacterium
TGGCCCGGCCAGCACGATCCAGCGAATCACGGGCCGCTTCGCCCTCGGGTGTGCCTGCTCCGGGAAGACTGCCGCGCTGGTTGTTCAACTCCTGACGCAAAGCTCTTTGACGGTCGGCAAGCCCCCCCTTCTCACCGTCTTGTTGGCCAGAACGCGCTCCTTCTTGCCCCTGCCCCTCGTGGCTCTGTCCACGACCCTGCCCACCGTTGCGGCCCTCGTTGTCTTGTGACTGTCCAGAATTGGCTCCTGGATTGAACCGTTCCTGCAGATCCCGGAATGCCTGATCGGATAGACCCTGCTGCTCACGCAGTGTTTCGGAAAGGCCTTCCATCGCTTGCTGGCCTGGCGATTGCCCGCCCTGTCCCTGTGTGACGCGCATGTTCTCCATCAGTTGCTGTAATTCTTGAAGGGCCTGCTGCGCCTCTGCCATACGTCCTTGTTCCATCAACTCCTGAATGCGCTCCATCATCTCCTGAAGGTCATCCTGCGTCATCTGAAGGGAGTTTTCAGGATTGGCCTGCTGTGCGGCATGGTCACCATCGGGGCGCGCTTGCTGCGAAAGCTGGCGCAGATAGTCCTGCGTCGCATCACGCAACTCTTGCATCAGACGTGCGATTTCCTGATCCGAGGCCCCATTCTTCATTGCCTCTCTCAAGCGGTCTTGTGCTCGGCTCAACCGCTCACGCGCATCATCTATATCCCCCTCCTCAAGGGAGATTGCCAAATCCCACAACGCCTGAGCGATCTCTTCACTTTGCGCCTTGCTCAGCTCGTTTTCCGTCATCGCCTCAAGACGCCGTAATATTACCCGCAGACGCAGATAATCGGCATCTGAGCGAAAAAGATACTCTTCCGGGCGATGCGACAACGCCCTGAGAACACGCGCAACGCGGCGGGCATTGTCGCGCGACCACAAAAGATCACGGCGCTGCTCAATAATCGCAGAGGCGAGTGGATCGAAGAACCGGCGCGCAGGTAGAACCATCGCCATTGGTTCAGTCTTCCCAACCTGTTCCTGACTGTCGCGAACGGTGAGTTCAACCATCACTGGCAAGTGTGCCCATGGATGCTTGGAAAAATCATCAATCAAATTTTCAGTGAAATCCGACTTGTCGCCAGTAATCGGCATTGGCAAGTCAAGTGTAATCGGCTCTCTCGGCTCGGGGTCAACCGACAATCCATGCCGACGGTCCAGCGCATCCTTGTTCAAGCTGATCCGCGCCCGCCCATCTGTAACGCCATAGTCATCGACTGCCTTGAACGGCAGGCTCATTTGTCCCTTTGACGAAATTTCGACGTCGCCATTGATCGTGACATGCGGCGACGTATCCGGGCGCAACTTGATGTTCCATTCCCGGCCACCTGGCCCATTGACCGCCAACGTTCCTGATTGAGAGACCTCAAAACTAAAGTCGTCGTCGGGCGCAACTTGTTCTGACAGAACGCCCTGCTCCAGGCCATTGGGGCGGGATACGCCTTGAGTTGTGACTGAATAGTCATGCTCATGACCATAGACGCGCACGGTGACAGTCGCACCTTCTGCAACTTCTATTGAACCAGCAGGCAAATCCGGCAGGTAAAGAGCGGGCAGGCCGGTATAGCCGGGTGGTTCAATCCACCCTTCCCATGCTGGCCCCGAAGCCAGTGCCGCACTGCCACCCGGCGCCAGATCTCTGACCGACCCCACACGCCAGAACGAGCCGAACACCAGCGCCACCATCAACATCAGGATCGCCAAGTAACGCAACGCAAAAGGATCTTTTGACGCCAAGCGCAGGTTCGGACGGGGCGGTCGCGCAAGTGCGGCCTGATGCTCCATTCGGCCAAGATGCGCGCGCCACAACGCGGCAGAGGCATCGTCTTGTGCGCCGATGGCCTGCGAATCACGCAACGCCTGCAATGGCCTCCCTGGCAAGGTCGCGTCCAGGCGCTCAAGTGCCTCGACACGGCGCGGCCAGCGCATCTGCCACAGCGCCACGACCAAAAGCACTGCACCAGCCAAGCCGGCGAGCACAGCCCCCCCCCATAGCACGTCAATAGGCATGTGATCCTGAAAACCCAGCATCAGCGCGCCCAATATCGCTATCGCAAGTGACCAAAGTGGCCAGAATGCGCGCGTCAGGCGTTCTGCCAACAAGCCCGCCCATGTCAGCAACAGCGTCCGGCGCAGGCGTCTATCGGTTGTTGAAGATGTATCGCGCATCAGTCGGCCCCGCTTGCGGATGCCCGTGCAGCATCACAGCCATGGGGGAATGGTATCGCGATTTATCATTTCGTCAAAGGTCGGACGCGGACGAATGACAGCGAATTGATCGCCTTTCACTAGCACCTCAGGCACCAAAGGACGGGTGTTATACTCGCTCGACATGACCGCGCCATAAGCGCCGGCCCCGCGAAACGCCACAGCATCCCCAGCCTCAAGCGGCGGCAACTGGCGCTCACGTGCAAAGGTATCGCCGGTTTCGCACACCGGCCCGACCACGTCATAGGGCCGCATATCAACGCCTGGCGCAGGTTCGACTAGCGGAACGATATCATGGTGCGCATCATACATGGCTGGGCGGATCAGATCATTCATTGCCCCATCCAGGATCAGGAAGTCGCGCCCTTCGCCGGATTTGACATAGATGACACCAGCGACCATGACCCCCGCATTTCCAGCGATCAGACGACCAGGCTCGATCTCGATCTCGCAACCGATATTACCCAGCTCCTCCTGAATCATGCGCCCGTATTCAACAGGCAGGGGGGGCGCGCTGTTGCCTCGCTCATATGGGATACCAAGACCACCGCCCAGATCAAGCCTTGAAATATCATGCCCATCCGCACGCAATGTCCGGGTCAGATCGGCAACCTTGCGATAAGCTTGTCTGAACGGCTCCAGATCGGTCAGTTGGCTGCCGATGTGCACATCGATACCCACCACTCGCAACCCTGGCAACCGTGCGGCATGGGCATACACTTCTCGCGCCCTTGATATGGGAATGCCAAACTTGTTCTCTGCTTTGCCGGTCGCGATCTTCGCATGGGTCTTTGCATCAACATCCGGGTTCACACGCACCGTGATCGGCGCAATCACACCCATTTCGCAGGCAATGATGCTGAGCGCTTCCATCTCGGGTTCGCTTTCAACATTGAATTGGCGTATTCCGCCCTCAAGCGCCATACGCATTTCCGACCGTGTCTTGCCAACGCCGGAAAAGACGATGCGATCGCCGGGCACACCAGCGGCGCGGGCTCGGGCATATTCCCCGCCCGACACCACGTCCATGCCTGCGCCAAGCCCGGCAAGAAATGTCACGATCGCCTGATTGCTCGCAGCCTTCATCGCGAAGCACACCAAATGGTCCAGACCTTCAAGTGCCTCGTCAAACAGGCGATAGTGACGCTCAAGCGTTGCCGTGGAATAGCAGTAAAACGGCGTGCCAACCTGGGCCGCTATTTCAGTCAGCGGCACATCCTCGGCATGCAACACGCCGTCCTTGTAAAGAAAATGATCCATTCAACATTCCCATTGCCGCCCCGGCGCCTCATATCAGAGACGCGGCGCAGATCAATCGCCAGCACACGAGTTCAGATCGGCCTCGTGCGTAAGAACAAATACAACGGCAAACCACAACTGACACCGATCCCGAAGGTTGCGGGAATGGCGACAAGGGCCGACCAGTTCCGCCGCACCGCGACTTCGGCAATTATCCAAAGGGAAAGCGTGATCGCCGCGATTGTCAGATCCCATGTCAAACCGATCGTCGAGGCGTTGACATACCATGCATTGATCAACCCGCTTATGCCTGAACCCGTTTCGCGGATATAAGCGGCAAACCACCACATCGGATGAACTGCCCCCCAGACCGCCAACGCAAGATATGCCATGCGCAACGGCGAGGTCACAATGCCACACCCAGTGACAGCGGCCCCTTGCTCAGGCCAACCGATGCACCGGGAGTCACACCGCTCGTCCCGACCGACAGGCCCGCGTTGAACGATGGGCGCAACGGCTCACCATCCACGCCGCACCCAGCCAGCAGCGCCATAGAAGCCATCAGTGCAATCCATGTTTTCATGTCAATATTTCCTTCCACCGGATAACCTGTGCGCGCACCTGCGTCGGCGCTGTTCCGCCATAGGATGTGCGCGACGCAACCGAATTATCTACCCCCAGAACGTCGAAAACCGCTTCGGTGATAGCAGGATGCACCTCTTGCATCTCGGCAAGGCTCAGGTCAGGCAGATCACACCCGCGCGCTTCGGCCTTGGCCACCAGCGAACCGGTGACATGGTGTGCGTCCCGAAACGGCAGGTTTAGCGTACGAACCAGCCAATCTGCCAAGTCGGTAGCGGTGGAAAAACCACCGCCAGCCGCCGCCGCCAGAGCATCGCGGTTGGCCTTCATGTCACTAACCATTCCCGTCATGGCAGCCAAGGCAAGCAGCAGGTTGTCCGCCGCATCGAAAACCTGCTCCTTATCTTCCTGCATGTCCTTGGAATAGGCGAGTGGTAAACCCTTCATAACAGTCATCAAGGCAACGTTTGCACCAAAAATACGTCCGACCTTGGCGCGCAGCAACTCCGCCGCATCAGGGTTGCGCTTTTGCGGCATTATCGAAGAACCAGTCGACCATTTGTCAGACATGGAAACGAAACGGAATTGTGCGCTTGACCAGATCACCAGTTCCTCGGCAAGGCGGCTCAGGTGCATGGCGCATATGCTTGCCACCGACAGGAACTCCAACGCGAAGTCGCGGTCGCTGACGGCATCAAGGCTGTTTGCGCTCGGTCGGTCGAACTCCAGCATTTGGGCCGTCGCGTCACGGTCGATGTCGAAGGACGTGCCCGCCAAAGCCGCCGCGCCCAGGGGGCATTCGTTCATGCGCACCCGCGCGTCGCGAAACCGCGACAGATCGCGGCCCAGCATCTCCACATAGGCCATCATGTGATGCCCCCATGTCACCGGCTGCGCAGTTTGCAAATGCGTGAACCCTGGCATCACCCAATCGGCTCCTTCTTCGGCCTGTGCCAACAGGGCATGCAACAACGCGATCAAACCTTCATCCGCCGCATCGATTTGATCGCGCACCCATAACTTGAAATCGGTTGCAACCTGGTCATTGCGCGAACGAGCCGTATGCAGGCGCCCCGCTGGCTCCCCTATCAGCGCCTTCAGTCGAGCCTCAACATTCATGTGAATATCCTCAAGGGCGGTCGAAAACTCGAAGCGTCCCTCCTGGATCTCTGACAAGACCGTGAGCAGGCCTTTCCGAATGGCCTCGGCAT
>CAZOKA010000188.1:0-1631 GCA_964580265.1 uncultured Rhodobacterales bacterium
GCGTTGACGTCCTCGCGCACCATGCCGCGGCCAAGGCTGATCTTCTGCTTGGCGTCGGCGGTCAGGCCGCGCGCCTTGCGGCCAAGCTGCTCTTCCATGCCGATCATGCGCGCGATCTGCTGCACGCGGTTGGCGATATAGGTGGCGTCGGCGCCCCGGTTGCGCAGCGGAAACGCCAGGTTGTCGCGCACGCTCATGGTGTCGTAGACCACCGGGAACTGGAACACCTGCGCGATGTTGCGCGCCGCCGTGGGCGCATCCGTCACGTCCACCCCGTCGAACAGGACGCGCCCCTGGCTGGGCCTGAGCAGCCCCGAGATGATGTTCAAAAGCGTGGACTTGCCGCAGCCGGACGCGCCCAGCAGGGCATATGCCTCGCCGTCGCGCCAGTCGTGGTTCAGTTCCTTGAGCGCGAAGTCCTCTTCCCGCGTGGCGCCGGGAAGGTAGGAATGCGCCAGGTTATCAAGCGTGATCTTTGCCATCTTCGCGTCCTCCCTCAGGCCGCCAGCGCGTAGGCGGCCGGCGCCACCAGCGCGCCATCCTCGCCGAACACATAGACATGCGCGGGGTCCAGGTAGACCGCCTGCCGCGCGCCGATTTCCAGTGCGTGAATGCCATGCACCTGCCCCACCCAGCGCTCGCCGTGGTGATCGAGATGCACAAAGGTTTCCGAGCCGGTCAGCTCCGTCACGACCAGCTCGGCGTCGAACGCCATCGCATCGTCGCTGTGGCGGCTGATTTCCAGGTGGTTGGGCCGGAACCCGGCGGTATAGCGGCCATCGGCCAGGTCGGCCAAGGGGCCGCTGGCGGGCACCGACTGCCCATCGCCGAAGAGCAGCTTGCCGCCGGTCTTGGACACCGCCAGGAAATTCATCGGCGGGTCGGAAAACACCCGCGCGGTGGTGGCGTCCACGGGCTTGCGGTAGACATCGGGCGTCGGGCCGAACTGCGTGATCCGCCCCTCCCACAAGGTGGCGGTGTTGCCGCCCAGCAGCAGCGCCTCCTCGGGTTCGGTGGTGGCATAGACAAAGATGCTGCCAGCCTCTTCGAAAATGCGCGGGATCTCGATGCGCAACTCCTCGCGCAGCTTGTAGTCCAGGTTCGCCAACGGCTCGTCCAGCAACACCAGGCCGGCATCCTTGACCAGCGCCCGCGCCAATGCGCAGCGCTGCTGCTGCCCGCCCGACAGCTCCAGCGGCTTGCGCTCCAGCATACCCTCCAGTTTCATCAACTCGGCGGTCTTGCGCACCGCGTTGTCGATCTCGGATTGCGGCTTGCCCAGCAGGCGCATGGGGCTGGCGATGTTTTCATACACCGTCATCGACGGGTAGTTGATGAACTGCTGGTAGACCATCGCGACGGCGCGGTCCTGCACACGGCGGCCGGTCACATCCTCGCCGTTCCAGCGGATGCGCCCCGTGGTCGGCACATCCAGCCCCGCCATCAGCCGCATCAGCGATGTCTTGCCCGCGTTGGTGGGGCCAAGCAGCACGTTCATGGTGCCGTTTTCCAGTGTCAGATCGGTGGGGTGGATATGCGTTCGGCCCTTGACGACCGTCGATACCCCTTCCAGCGCAAGTGTCATCGTGTCTCTCTCCCTATCCGGTTGCCGTGGCGCGGGGTGGCCGGCC
>CAZOKA010000188.1:1731-5262 GCA_964580265.1 uncultured Rhodobacterales bacterium
GCCCACGCATCCCCAAGGAACGCATACCGCTGTTGCAGCCGCGCAATCAGGTCTTCCACGCCATCGACGGGGAAATCCCCGCCGGGCAAGGATACACCCGCTGTCCACGGGGCGCCCTTGCCGGCAAAGAACGGCGCGATCTGCTCCATCGCGGCCTCGGCCAGGCGGCGATAGGTGGTGATCTTGCCGCCGAACACATTGAGCAGCGGTGCGCCCCCTTCCGCCTCATCCAGCTTGAGCACGTAATCGCGCGTCGCGGCGGTGGCGGAACTGACCCCGTCATCGTAAAGCGGCCGCACGCCCGAATAGGTCCACACGACATCGTCCTCGGTGACCGGCGACTTGAGATAGGCACTGGCAAAATCCAGCAGGTAGCGGCGCTCCTCGGGGGTGCATTCGGGCGTTTGCGAGGGGTCGGGATGATCGGCGTCGGTGGTGCCGATCAGGGTGAAATCCCCCTCGTAGGGAATGGCAAAGATGATCCGGCCATCGACCCCCTGGAAGAAATAGCAGCGGTCGTGATCATACAGCTTGCGGGTCACGATATGGCTGCCCCGTACCAGGCGCACGCCGTGGCGCGAATTGATGCGCGTGATGTTGCGGATCACGTCCTCGACCCACGGGCCGGCGGCATTGACCAGCATCCGCGCGTATTGCTCGCGGGTCTCGCCGGTCTCGGTATCCTCCAGCGTGATGCGCCAGACATCCCCCTCGCGCGCCGCCGATTTAACCCGCGTGCGCGGCATGATGCGGGCGCCGCGCGCCTCGGCATCGCGGGCATTCAGCACCACCAGGCGCGAATCCTCGATCCAGCAGTCGGAATACTCATACGCCTTGGTGAACCGCGGTTGCAGCGCGCGGCCGGCCGGATCTGTTTCCAGATCGACGGTGCGCGTCGGTGGCAGGATCTTGCGCCCGCCCATGTGATCGTACATGAACAGGCCCAGCCGGATCAGCCATGCGGGCCGCCGCCCCTTCATCCACGGCATCACGATGTTGAGCAGCTTGGAGGTGGGCGTTTCCCCCTCGAAACGCATGTCGGGGTGATACGGCAGCACGAAACGCATCGGCCAACTGATGTGCGGCATCGCGCCGAGCAGCACTTCGCGTTCGATCAGCGCCTCGCGCACGAGGCGGAATTCGAAATATTCCAGGTAGCGCAACCCGCCGTGAAACAGCTTGGTCGAAGCCGAGGACGTCGCCGAGGCCAGGTCGTTCATCTCGGCCAGCGCCACCGACAGCCCGCGCCCCGCCGCGTCGCGCGCGATTCCGCAGCCGTTGATGCCGCCACCGATGACGAACAGATCGACCACATTCCTGTCTTGCGCGTTCGACGACACTTTGGCCTCCCCCCAAGGTTCGTGACGTCGAAACAACCACAAACCGCGCCGCGCGGTCAACGGTTTTGTTTTCGTTTTCTTTCGTTTTTAACGCTAACACGAAAATATGACGGATTTTCAACGCCCTTCACACCCCTCCGATCCGAGGCTATCAGGCCGCATGTGGCGTAAATCATGGGATTGTCGCGGCGAGATGCGCGGGCCGAAAGCTCCGCGTCAGCCGGAAAAACGATCAGATTCGATCATTCGGGAACGCGCGGGCGGTCATTGCGCCGCGGTGTGGAAAACGTGACGCGCGCGCCCCTTACCCTTGGAGGCATAAAGCGCGGCATCGGCATCGGCCAGCATGGTTTCGGCGTCGGGATGCGCGTAGCAGGCCGATAGCGTGGTGCCCATGCTGGCGGAAATCCGGCATTCCCGCCCCTGGTAGGGGATCGGCCGGCTGAGCTGCGCAATCAGGCGGCGGGCCACCCGCGACAGGCGCGCCTTGTCCGACAGGCCGGGAAATATCAGCACGAACTCGTCCCCGCCCACCCGCGCAGCGGTGTCGCGTTCGCGGGTGGCATCGACCAGGACGCGCGCCACCTCTTGCAGCACGTGATCGCCGGCGGCATGGCCCAGCGTGTCATTGACCGTCTTGAAATAATCCAGATCCACCGCCATCAGTGCGAAATCGCGCCCCCGTTCGATCAGCCGGGCGATGACGTACTCCATCGCGCGGCGGTTCTTGAGCCCGGTCAGCGTGTCGGTGAACGCCTGCTCCTCCGCAGCGATCATCGCGCCTTTCAGGCGCTGGTTGAGCTTGCGGCTGGCCTCCATCGCGGCCGATTTCGCCTCGACCAGGTAGAGCATTTCGATGGTCATGTCGGTGGCCGCGAAATCGGTATCGGTCAGGCTGTAGGTGCGCACGGCCTCCAGCACCGAAATACCGAAGGACAGGTTCATCAGCGCCCCGTCCCCCAAGGGCGCGATCACCCCCTTGAACGCGATACCGGGCGTCACGCGCGGATGCAGGTGCAGCTTGCCACCCGGCGCGCGCAGCAGCGCCGCCATGTTCGCGGCCCCGCGCGGGCGGGTCATCTCGAACAGGTCGGCAAACGCCTGCCCCACGACAGCGCGGTGAGGGAACAGCTTGCGCAGGGTCGGCCCGGCATGGCGGATGACGCCACCGGCATCCAGACGCATATGCATCGGGCACAGCGCATCCAGCGCCCGATTCATTCCCGGATCGTCACTCCCCGTCATCCCGACGCCGCCCGCCCGCCAAGATCGAAGGCGCGCCCCCGTGCATAGGCGGAATCGATCAGCGTGATGTCGATCACCTCGACCCCGCCCGTGGCCTCGCGGAATTCCATCAGAACCAGCGCACCGTAATCATCCGCCAGCGCCCGCAGCACGCCCATCATGACATGCCCGAAACCGTGATAACGCGAGTGGCACTGAAGGCTGAACAGGTTGGCGGCGTGATCGCGCAATTCCAGGCGGGGCAGTTCCAGATCCTCCACGGCCAAGCGCGCGCGGCCGGGCAGATCATCCAGAGAGTGCAGGAAATCAACGAATGTCACGCCCCCGAAACGCAGCAGGCGGCGCAGCGCCTCGAGGTTGGGATGCGACACGAGGTAGGTGCCGATATCCTCAAGCACCCCGTCGCGCGGCTTGTCCAGGTGGCAGACAATGGCGCCCAGGATATCCTCGGTCAGCTTGTCGTCATAGGTCAGCATCGCCTCGAACGAGCTGATTTCGAGCCCCGCACGCAGGGTCACCGCGCGCCACGCGTCCGCGCCATAGCTGTCGCGCACAAACCCTTCGATCGCACGATTGACAAGCCCGTGCATGCGGCCCCCTTTCGCCAGTTCTCGGTGACAGGCAGGATGCCGCGGCAAGGCTTAAGATTTCTTCAACAGAGTCAATTTTCGGGAATCAGGCCCGGACCGCCCAACTCGATCATGTTGATACCGGCGGGGCGCAGGCGGTAATCGCCGTCCAGCGCGCGAATGATCGCCCCCGTCGTCAGGGACGCCGAGCGTCCGGTGGCCACCTCGCGCAGGCCGCCAGTGCGGCGCAACCGCCCGGCGCGCAGTTCGACCGCGTGCGCGATCACCCGCGCCTCGCCCGCGCGCAGCAGCATCACCCCCTGCGGCCTGTCCAGGTGGCTGTTGAACCGCGCCATCACCAGCACGCAGCCCGGCCG
>CAZOKA010000189.1:0-486 GCA_964580265.1 uncultured Rhodobacterales bacterium
ATGATCGCCATCGCGCTGCACACCATCGGCGCGTTGGGCAAGCTGTTCTCGGAAGTGAACGAAAACGCCTCTCTCAGGCCGGTCGAGGGGCTGCACTCGGTCGGCGCGTCGTGGTCGCAACGCATGTGGCTGGGCGTCATCCCGCAGGTGGCCCCGAATTACCTCAGCTACGCGCTGCTCAGGTTCGAGATCAATATCCGCGCCTCGGCGATCCTGGGCTTCGTCGGCTCGGGCGGTATCGGCTACGACCTCAAGAACGCCTTCAGTTGGGGGCAGGGCCGCTATGACGAGGTCGCCGCGATCTTCCTGCTGCTGTTCGGCACCATCGTGTTCTTTGACCAGCTGTCCAGCCACTACCGCAACAAGCTGACCGGAAAGGCCTGACCCATGGCGATGACAGACGCCCCTATCGTCCAAAGGCACGACGCCGCCCGCGCGCTGTTCACACGCAAGCGCATCGTCGCCGGCGCAGTGCCGATGATCATA
>CAZOKA010000189.1:496-5219 GCA_964580265.1 uncultured Rhodobacterales bacterium
CTATTTCACCTATGTCTTCTTCGCCTTCGACATCCCCGGCCTGTCCGAGCGCGCCCGCTTGGACAACGCGCGCGTCCTGGTCGCCGACAGCTACAGCTACAAGACCCACGTCACCCGCGACAACCGCACCGGCAACATCACCATGGCCGTCGAAGGCAGCGCCAAGGGCCGCTACCCCGACGGCATGACACCCGATTGGGTCACCCTGCCCGCCGAGGGCAGCGCCCGCATCGCCCTGCCCCAAGGCCACGAGGTGATGATCGACGGCAACACGATGCACTACGACGTGCCCGGCTATGGCCCCATCACCGCCACCGCCAGCCGCCGCGGCATCGAGCTGACCCTGCCCACCGATCAGGCGCCCGACTGGATCAGCGCCTCGAACACGCGGGTCAACATCACCACCGATGCCGGCCGCGTCACCGTGACCAAGGCTAGAACCGAAGTCATGCGCTACGCCTACGGGTGGGAGCTGTTCTGGTTCACGCTCGACAGCCCCTTTTACGGCAAATCCCTCGGCGAACTGGCGGCGCTGGTGGTGACAGGCGACCGCGTCGTGCCGGGCCAAAGCAACCTTGCCGCCATCGTCGGGGACGTCTGGAACAACCAGATGTGGCGCCACAAGGACGTCCTGTGGGCGCTGTTCGAAACCCTGCTGATGGCGTTCCTCGGCACCATGGGCGCGGCGATGGTGGCCCTGCCCGTGGCCTTCATGGCGGCGCGCAACTTCACGCCGCTGATGATCGTGCGCCAGGCATTTCGCCGCCTGTTCGACCTGCTGCGCGGGGTCGATGCGCTGATCTGGACAATCGTGCTGTCACGCGCCTTCGGGCCGGGGCCGCTGACCGGCAGCCTCGCCATCCTGCTCACCGATACCGGCAGCTTCGGCAAGATGTTCTCCGAAGCGCTGGAAAACGTGGACCCGCGCGAGATCGAAGGCGTGCAATCGACCGGCGCCAAACCGCTGCAACGCTATCGCTTCGGGGTGATCCCGCAGGTCACGCCGATCCTGCTCAGCCAGGTGCTCTACTACCTCGAATCCAACACCCGCAGCGCCACCATCATCGGCGCGATCACCGGCGGCGGCATCGGCCTGCTGCTGACACAGGCGATCATCACGCAACAGGACTGGGAAAAGGTCAGCTACTACATCGTGCTGATCGTGCTTCTGGTGATAGTCATGGATTGGCTGTCGGGCCTCATCCGCCGCCGCCTGATCCGCGCGGGCGATGCCGGTTGAGCCATAGGAAATCGCCATGCCCCGCCTCAGCGCCGACACCCCGTTCATCCACCCCGACGTCGAGATGACAGGCACCACCCTTGGCCGCTATACCGAGATCGGCCGCGGCAGCCGCATCGTCAACGCCACCATCGGCGACTATAGCTATACCGACCGCTACGCCGAAATCGCCAACGCAACGGTCGCCAGGTTCGCCAACATCGCCGCGTTCAGCCGCATCGGCCCCACCGACCATCCGCTGCATACCGCCTCGCTGCACCACTTCCTCTATCGCTCGGCCGACTATTTCGACGAAACCGCACCCGACGCGGGTTTCTTCGAACACCGCGCGTCGCGCCGCGCCCATATCGGCAACGACACCTGGGTCGGCCACGGCGCGGTGATCATGCCCGAGGTCACCCTGCACGACGGCGCTGTCGTGGCGGCGGGCGCGGTGGTCACGCGCGACGTGGCCCCCTATACCATCGTCGCCGGTGTGCCCGCGCGCCCCCTGAAGCAGCGCCAGCCGCCGGACATCGCAGACCGCCTGATCGCGCTGGCCTGGTGGGATTGGCCGCATGAGCGCCTGCACGCCGCGCTGGAGGATTTCCGCGCCCTGCCCGCCGCCGCGTTCCTCGACAAGTATGGCGGCTAGGGCAAGGGGCCGCTCATGGGCGGGCCTGTTGCCGCCGCTCACCCCTCATCATCTTGCACCCCCGTTATCGGCAGGGACCAAGAAAGTTCAAAACTTTCTTGACCGGAATCTTTTCAAGATTCCGTTTGCCAACCTCCGCGATAGGCCGCGCCCGAAGGGCGCCGCGCATGGGCGCATCGCCCCTGCTTCACGGCACATACAGGATACCACCCCCGCCCACCGGGGGCGCCTCGGAGTCGGCCTTGGCACGGCGCCAGGCCTCCAGCACCCGCAACTGCTCCAACTCTTTCTGACGCAGGGTCTTGCGGCGGAACTCCTCAAGCTGGCGCAAGTCGTCCGGCGTGACCAACGCCGCCACCTGCGCACCGCGCCGCGTGACCAGGAACCGCCGCCGGCGATACACCACCTCGTTGAGCGCCACCGTCATCCGGTCGCGCAGCGCCGTCGTGCTCAGGGTGCCTGTCTCGTACATGCCGTGCCTCTTTCGCCAAATCGGGCCGACACCCTGCCCCGGCGATGTTGACGAAAGCTTGCAGCGCCGCGCGCCGGCAGTGACGTTGCGTCACGCGCAGCAGCGGCCAAACCTGTACGAATCGTATATTCAGGCCGCCGAAACGTCCGTTCTGGCACTATCGCCAATCGTGACTCCGGCGCGCGCTGCGTTTACGCGCGCTCGGCGTATTCCATCGTTTCGGTGTTCACGACGATGTCTTCGTCCGGCCCGACAAAGGGCGGCACCATCACCTTCAGACCATTGTCCAGAACCGCCGGCTTGAAACTGTTAGCAGCGGTCTGCCCCTTCACCACCGGCTCGGTTTCCACGACCTTGCACACCACCTTCTGCGGCAGCGTCGCATTCAGGGCTTCGCTTTCGTGAAATTCAACCGTGATGGTCATGCCATCCTGTAGCAGGGGACGACGCTCACCCAGGATTTCCGCAGGCAATTCAATCTGTTCATAGGTTTCCGCGTCCATGAACACCAGCATCCCGTCGTTCTCGTACAGGAACTGTTGATCCTTCTGCTCAAGGCGCACACGCTCGACCTTGTCGGCGCTACGAAACCGCTCGTTTGCCTTCGATCCGTTGCGCAGGTTTCGCATTTCGACCTGGGCGAACGCGCCCCCCTTGCCGGGTTTGACATGATCCACCTTCACCGCGGCCCACAGGCCGCCGTTGTGCTCCAGGACGTTGCCGGGGCGGATTTCGTTTCCGTTGATCTTGGCCATTGGAGAAACCTTTACCAAAGGTTGATACGACTTTCGACGTCCCTATATCTTGTGTGGACGGCCCCGACAAGTAGCCGATATATCGTGCTGCAACCGCAGCAATCCATGCGTCAGACGCATAACAGCCATGCGCCTTAGGGCTATCCGAATCGGACGTGATCCGTCATAAGGAACGCCACGCCGGAAAATACAAGACCAATAAAAGGACGAAACATGAGAGATTTCGTTGATGGCTCTGCCTTCAATAATGAGCAAGGCAACCGCGCCCGCAAACTGTTCGCAGCCGTTGTACTGGCTGCTCTTGACGACGCGATTGCGGACGACAAGAAATATGGCAATGGCCCTGACCAGATTGCCCGCTGGGCCCGTTCGCGCGATGGCCGCGAGGTGCTGTCCTGTGCCGGCATCGACCCGAACGAACGCGTTGTTTCCGGCCTGATGGACTTTGTTTCAAAGGGTGTGCGCACCTCCGTCGCGCTGTCGCGCGAGGAAAGCGAGCGCCGCCATGCCGCCGAACAGGCCGAGGCCGCCTGACTCGCGCCTGCGGCGGAAGACGACAAAAAACGCGCCTCGATCGGGCGCGTTTTTTGTTGCCCGCCCAATCTGACTCCGGGGGGCGAACATGACGCGCGTCATCATGATCCAGGGGGCCGGCTCCAACGTCGGCAAGTCGATGATCGTCGCGGGTTGCCTGCGCGCATTAAGAAACCGTGGTCTCAGCGTGCGACCGTTAAAGCCGCAAAATATGTCCAACAACGCCGCCGTCACCCCTGAAGGCGGTGAAATAGGCCGCGCACAATTCGTTCAGGCCCGCGCGGCGGGCGTGCCCGCGCACACCGATATGAACCCTGTTTTGCTCAAGCCGGAATCGGAGACTGGCGCGCAAATTATATTACAGGGCAAGAGGTTGGATACACAGGATGCGCGCGCTTATGCATCCAGTCGTGACCGGCTTTTAGCGCCAGTGATGGAAAGTTTTCGACGCTTGTGCGACGGTGCCGATGTCGTCATCGTCGAGGGCGCCGGCAGCCCCGCCGAAATCAACCTGCGCGACCGCGACATCGCCAACATGGGCTTCGCCGAGGCCGCAAACATCCCGGTCTTGCTGCTCGGTGACATTGATCGCGGCGGCGTCATCGCTCAGATCGTGGGCACGCAGGCGGTGCTTTCTCCTTCCGATGCAGACCGGATAAAAGGGTTTGCAATCAACAAGTTCCGTGGTGATCTCAGCCTGTTTGACGATGGCGTTACCGCCATCGAGGCGCGCACCGGCTGGCCCGGCCTCGGGGTTATCCCCTGGTTCGACAACGCCTGGCGCCTGCCCGCCGAGGACATGCTCGACCTCACCTCGCGCCCCGGCGGCCCGGTCAAGATCGCCGTCCCCCACCTCCCCCGCCTAGCCAACTTCGACGACCTAGACCCCCTCTCCGCCGAACCGGATGTCACCGTTGAGATCATCCTCCCCGGCCGCCCCCTCCCCGGCGATGCGCAACTTGTGCTGATCCCCGGCTCCAAGTCTACCATCGCCGACTTGGATTTCTTCCGCGCGCAAGGCTGGCACATCGACCTTGAGGCGCATGTCAGGCGTGGCGGCCACGTGCTGGGCTTATGCGGCGGTTACC
>CAZOKA010000190.1:0-5195 GCA_964580265.1 uncultured Rhodobacterales bacterium
CGCGCATTTGCGGCCCTCGTGGATTGCCGCCGCCGCGTTGCGCGGGGCCAGGGCGTCGCCGATCAGGATCGGCGTGCACCCTGCTGTGCGAAGGGCAGCGGCAAGCGACGTGTCGGCCCGAACGCCGGCGGCCAGTACCAGCGTATCGGCGGCGATCTCCTCGGCCCTACCGGTCAGTAGAGATACGACCTCGGCCCCCTGCCCCGAGTGCCAGCGGGTGATCGCGCTTTCGACCACAAACCGAACGCCCAGACCGGCCAGCGTGCGCCGCGCGGGGCCATCCGTGGCAGAGCGCTGCAAATCCCGCGCCACTACCGCGTCAGGGGTCACGATGGTGACCGCATGCCCGTCCTGCGCCAGCTTCCACGCGGTTCCGATGGCGCGCCATGCGCCGCCTTCGTCCAGCACGATAACCCGCGTTCCGGGGCGGACAGCGCGCGCCATCACGTCCTCGGCGGTGCATACACCGCCAGTTTCCACGCCCGGCAACGCGGGTAAATGTAGCACGACCTTTTGAAAACCGCTCTCATCCGGCAGGGCGCCGGTGGCAAGGATCACGTGATCGGCGCCCAGCTCCGCGATCTCGTCGGCATCGAGATAGCAATTCAGACGCGTCTCGACGCCCAATCGGTCCAGTTGCCGCTCATACCAAGCGATCAGATCGGTGATCTGGCCTCGCCGGGGCTGCAATCCCGCCAGCATGAACCGCCCGCCAAGCGCCGGCCCCGCCTCGGCCAGCGTAACGGTGTGTCCACGCTCTGCCGCGGCGCGCGCGGCCTCCAGCCCCGCCGGGCCGCCGCCCACCACCAGCACCCGCGCAGGGCTGGGCACCTCGGTGAACCTGTCGCCGCCCCATTCCGCCTCGCGCCCGGCCGAGGGGTTCACGACGCAGGAAATCCAGTAATCCCGGCCCCGCCGACCCCAGCATTGCTGATTGCACGACAGGCAGCCGCGAATATCGCCGTCCCGGCCGCCCTCCGCCTTGGCCACCAGGTGCGGATCGGCGATTTGCCCGCGCACGATCGACACCATGTCGGCCTGGCCCGCCCCCAGAACGGTGTTGGCATTGTCTGGCGTGCGAAGCTGCGCCTCGCTGATGACCAACGCGGTTTTCAATTCCGCCTTCAGCCGCGCACACAGGTCCACCGACAGCATTTCGCCATACTGGAAACTCGGGATGATCTTGTAGAAATCCAGGTAGCTGCCCATCCCCACGGTGACATAGTCCATCAGCCCTTCGGCATCGTGCAGCGCGATGATCCGCACCATCTCATCGTGATCGGGTAACGCCGGGCTATCCGGTTCATCGTTGACCGCCAGCCCCACGATGAAATCCTCGCCGCAGGCCGCCCTGATCCGGCGCAGGATATCGCGCGAGAGGCGCGTGCGGTTTTCCAGGCTGCCGCCCCATTGATCACGGCGCCGGTTGGAAAACGGCGCCCAGAACTGATCGAGCAGACAATGATAGGCCGCCCACACCTCGACCCCGTCGAAACCGGCCTGCTGACACCGCCGCGCCGCGGCCACGAAGGCCGCGATCGTTTCCTCGATCTCGTCCTCGGTCATTTCGTGGCTGCCGTCGTTATCATGGTAGCTGGGTCCGCCCGAGGGCGACCAATGCGCATGCCAACTGTTGTCCCAATCGCCGTGCGCGCCGACGTGATAAAGCTGCTGGATCATCACCGCGCCTTCGGCCTGGGCGGCTTGGGTCATCTGGCGAAACGGTGCGATCACGTCGTCGGAACAAGGGCGGAAATTGCCGCGCGTCAACACCGCCGCGGGATGCACCGGCATAGGCTCGACCACGATCATCGCCGCGCCGCCCATGGCGCGTTCACGGTAATACGCGGTGTGGCGCGCACCGGGCAAGCCATCCTCGGCCATGTTGGTCGTGTGCGCGCCGAACACGATACGATTGCGCAGCTCCTTGTGGCGCAAGCGCAGCGGCTTGAAGATATGCGGGTATCCCATGGCAGACCTTTTCACATTGCTGCCGCCCGGTGCGAAACCAAGACTTGACGCCAGCGTCATATAATTAGACACACCTGTCAATTCCGATCTGCACGCGTCCGCTTTCAACCCGGCGCGCATCGCGCTAAGCATGGCGCAACCACGCAGGCCGCCATGACAACATCACCCCACCTTGCCACGCTCATTCTTATCTGCCTCGGCGCCATAGGAGGCGCCCTTGCAACGCTGACGCCGCTTCCCCTGCCGTTCATGCTGGGTAGTTTGATCGTGTCCGCGACCGTGGCAATGACCGCATCGCACCGCTTGCCTGAAGGGTACCGTTTTCCCCAGCCGCTTCGCCTTGTCTTTATCGCGGCGATCGGCGTGATGATCGGTGCGCAAGTCACGCCGGACCTGGCCGCGCTCATTCCCTCGATGGCGATCAGCCTGGCGGCGCTGACGCTGTTTGTCGGGCTGGCCCATGCCGGGAACTTCGCTATTTTTCACCATCTTGGCGGGTATGATCGCGGCACCGCTTTCTATAGCGGCACCCCCGGCGGATTGATGGAATCCATCGCCATGGGGGAAGAGGCCGGCGCTGATGTCGCCGTGATCGGCCTGCAGCAATTCCTGCGCATTATCCTTGTCATCACGTTGGTGCCGATAGGGCTGTCACTGTGGTACGGCGCACCTGTGGGTAGCGCCGGGGGCGCCAGCCTTGCGCCCGCGCAAACCGGGCTTTCCGATCTGCCGCTGGTTGCTGCGGTGGGGGGCGCGGGCTTGTGGCTGGGGCTGAAGTTGCGTCTGCCCGCAGGGCAATTGACCGGGCCCCTGTTTGTCGCTGCTCTCATGGGGCTGTCGGGGATAGGCGCCCCCGCCCTGCCCGATTGGCTGATTCACGTAGCCCAGATCGTCATCGGCACATCGCTGGGGCTGCGGTTCGTCGGACTGGCCCGGTCCGACATGATGCGCGCGCTGTGGCTGGGGTTTATCTCGGTCACGTCGATGCTGAGCCTGGGCACGGCGCTTGCGCTGGCGGTTCACCAGATCACCGATACCCCCTTTGACGTTGCCCTGATCAGCCTTGCACCGGGCGGCGTGACGGAAATGGCGCTTGTCGCGCTCAGCCTCAACGCCAGCCCCGCGATCGTCAGTGCGAACCACATCTACCGAATTATCCTTACGGTAATCGAAATCTCGGTTCTGGCCCGGATAAGACGCTACCGCGATGGCGCGCTTTGACTCGGCGCGCTTTGCCGCGCTATCTGAACATATGTTCAATTTGAAAGGACGACCAGCACATGCGTATTGAAGACACTGCCGCGATCGTCACCGGCGGCGCCTCGGGCCTGGGCGAGGCGACAGCCCGCGCCCTTGCCGCTGCGGGGGCCAAGGTGACGATCCTTGACCGTGACGCCGAGCGCGGCACGGAAGTAGCGCAGGAAATCGGCGCAACCTTCCACGGTTGCGATGTCACCGACGAAGCATCGGTTCAAGCGGCCATCGACGCTGCGCGCACCGCGATGGGTGGGCTTACCGCCGCGGTGAACTGCGCCGGGATTGCAACCGCCGAGAAAACCCTGGGCCGCGAGGGACCGCACCGGCTGGAAAGTTTCCGCCGCACCATAGATGTCAACCTCGTGGGCACGTTCAACGTGGCGCGGCTGGCGGCAAGCGCGATGTCCGAGAACACCGCCTCGCCCGACGGGCTGCGCGGGGTGATCGTCAACACCGCATCGATCGCCGCGTTCGACGGGCAAAAGGGCCAGGCCGCCTATGCCGCCTCAAAGGCGGGGATCGCGGGGCTGTCCCTGCCCATGGCGCGCGATCTGTCCCGCGATGGTATCCGCGTCATGGCGATTGCGCCGGGCATCTTCCGCACGCCGATGCTGATTGGCCTTGGAGAGGAAGTGATGCAGGGGCTGGCGGCCGATGTTACCTGTCCCAAACGGCTGGGCGATCCGGCCGAGTTTGCCGATCTGGCCCGGTTCATCATCACCTCGGACTACCTGAATGGTGAAACCATCCGCCTTGACGGCGCACTGCGCATGCGCTGATCCGCACCATGGCAGCCGCCCGCCAACCCGCGCGGGCGGCGCTATTGTTCGGCGCCTTCGGTTTCGATCTTCAGCTCGCGGCCGCAATGCTTGCAATGGATCGCGTCCGGATCATGCCGCGACAGACCGCAACCGCCGCATTTGTGCTTGATCTTGGCGGGTACGAAAATTGCCCGCGCCAACCGCACGAACAGCGCCACGCCGAAAATCATGATCATCACGGACAGAACCTTGCCTGTCGTCGAACTCAGAACGATATCGCCAAATCCCGTCGTGGTCAGCGCCGCCACCGTGAAATACAGCGCGTCCACATAATTGCTCAACCCCGGCTCATCTCCGCCGCGCAGGAAGAACACCACCGCCGTCATCATGAAGACGAAAACGAACAGGTTGACCGCGGCGATGATCGCATCCTCGTGCAACCGGAAAAAGCGATTGTCGCGGCGCAAGTCGCGTAGCACGTGGTAAGAATGGATCAGGCGTAAGGCCCGCACCACACGCAAAAGGCCCAGTGTCTGCCCCATCAAGGGCGCCACGAGCAACGAGGCGAGCACCAGGATATCCGCGATAACGTAGATCTGCCGCAAGAACCGGCGCTTATTTTCGGCGATCCACAGACGCGCGCACAGATCGGCAATAATCAGAATACCCAGCACGGCATCGACCAGCAGCAGATGCGCTGTAATGGGCAACGGAGCCGTGCCAATGAAAAAGAGGATCGTCACCGCGTCGAACACCAACAACGCATAGCGAAACCGCGTCGCCCGCTTGGATCGCCCCGTGTAGAGTAGTCTGATCCGATCTTTCACTGCACTATGCCTCCGCCGGTGCCACAGGGCACTATAGCGTTGCTTCTGCCTTTTCTTCCAGCTTCAGCCATTCTTCTTCGGCGCCCGCGAGGGCCTGTTGCCGTTCGGCCAGGGCCTGCGTCGCCTTCTCAAACTTCGCAGGCTCGCGCGTATAAAGGTCCGGCGCCGACAGGAACTCTTCCAGTTTTGCAATCTCTGCCTCCAGGCGCTCGATCTCGACGGGCAGCTCCTGGCGCCTGTGTTCCTCGGTGAACGACAGGGGCGAAGCGGCCCCGCCTTGGCCCTTCTTGGTCGCCTTGCCCTCCGGGGCACTTGGCTTTTCCTTCTTTTGCGCCGTCTCGAGTTTTTTTTCTTTAATCTTCATCCCCCGAATCCCGCG
>CAZOKA010000191.1:0-5165 GCA_964580265.1 uncultured Rhodobacterales bacterium
CTGAACTTTCATCCAGTCGGAAGCAAAGAACGCTTGTCCGAGGGCAAGTGGCGGAGAGAGAGGGATTCGAACCCTCGAGACGGTTTCCCGCCTACACACTTTCCAGGCGTGCGCCTTCGACCACTCGGCCACCTCTCCGTCGGGCGGGTTGTAGCGTTACACATGGCCCGAATGCAAGACCCTGAAACCGCTCAGGCGGGGAATTGTATCCGGCGGCACATTCCAACATAATCGAGGCTTGGAAAGCGTTGCAGGCAGGATCGCGGATCAGACATGAATACCCAGAACAACTCTTCCAGGGAACAGACCGCACCGGCGCAGCAGGACGCGCCGCATAAAGTGGCGAAAGTCGTTCATGCCGACCCGTATCGCCTGCAAACCGGGGCCATGGTGATCATCGCCTTCGCCGTGGTCCTGTTCCTGCTGGTGCAGGCGCGGTTCCTGCTCATTTCGCTGGCCACGGCGATCGTGTTGTTCTCGCTGACCAGCGATGCGATCAACTCGATCGCGCGGCTGCGCATCGGCCCCGTGCGGGTGCCCAACTGGATCGCCAGCATCGTTGCGCTTTTGCTTATTTCCGCGACACTTCTTACCCTGACGTCGATTATCCTGGCACAGATCAACACGGTTCTGACCACGACGCTGGCCTATTCCGAACAGGCGCCGGCGGCGATCGCATCGCTGTTCGCCTGGATCAACGAGGATGCCGAGCAGGCCATTTTCAGCGCGGTCAGCACCCTGGACGTGTCGGGATACCTGCGCGCGCTGGCGGCGCAGGCCGGCAACCTGATGCAGGGCACGGTCCTGGTGATCCTGTTCGTCAGCTTCCTGTTCGCCGAGCGGATCTGGTTTTCCACCAAGCTGGAGAACTTCTTCGGAAATACCGAGCAGGCCGAGAAGGTCTCGCAGATCGTAGGCTCGATCATTCACAGGGTGAACTACTACCTCCTGGTCAAGACCCTCGTCAGCGCGGTTACCGGCCTCATGGTCTACGGCGTGGCCAGCTTTCTCGATCTGGACCTTGCCGGGGCCCTGGGCATCCTGACGTTCGTTCTCAATTACATCCCCAATGTCGGCTCTATCGTGGCGACGGTCCTGGTGGCGCTGGTGGCCTATGTGCAACTGGGCGAGCCAGGCATCACCCTGATCGTGTTCCTGACGGTGGGTATGATCCAGTTCGTCAACGGAAACCTGATCGATCCGATGCTGATGGGGCGGGCGCTCAGGCTGTCGTCGTTCGGCATCATCATCAGCCTGGCGTTCTGGGCGGCCGTGTGGGGCATTCCGGGCATGTTCCTGTCGGTGCCCATCATGGTGGCAATGATGATCGTGTGCAGCCATGTGCCCGCCCTGCGCCCGGTGGCGATCCTGCTATCGCGCGAGGGGCTGCCCGAGCCGGACAGCGAGCTGCACAAGAAGGGCGTCCTGCATCAGCCCCCGGAGGAGTAGTCCCCGATCAGTCATCGAGGTGCAGGTTCACGCGCCGGTTCTGCCGGCCCTTCTTCTCGATCTTGCCGATCCGCACGGGGCCGATCTCGGATGTGCGGGCCACGTGGGTGCCGCCGCAAGGTTGCAGATCGACCTGTGCGTCGCCGGTCCCGATGCGGATCAGGCGCACCCGGCCCGCGCCCATGGGGGGCTTGACCGACATGGTCTTGACCATCTCGGGGCGGGCCTCAAGCTCGGCATCGGTAATCCAGTCCTCGCTCACCGGCAGATCCCGGTCGATGATCTCGTTCAGGCGGGCCTCGATCCCGGCCTTGTCGTCGGGGGCCTCGGGCATGTTGAAGTCCAGCCGTCCCTTTTCCGCCCCGATAGAGCCGCCGGTAACCGGCAGCGGGATCACCACCGACAGAAGGTGCAGCGCCGTGTGCACCCGCATGTGCCGATACCGCCGCTCCCAATCCAGGGTTTGCGTCACATCGGTCCCGACGGGCGGCAGCGCGCCGGGTTCGGACGGGACAAGAACGACCTGCTCGGGCGTCTCGCCCTTGACGGCCGTCGCGATGGTGATCGCGCCGCCATCCCATTCGATCGACCCGTTGTCGCCCGGCTGGCCGCCGCCGGTGGGGTAGAACACGCTCTGATCCAGCACCAGGCCCCCCTCGGGTGTATGCGCAATCACACGGCCCGGCGCCTGCTTGCGGTAGCTGTCCTGGCGGAACAGAGGTGTTGTCGTCATGTCTCAGTCTCCTTTGAGAACCTCGGGGTTGCGCAGCCATACATCGCGCTGCGCAAAGGGAATCTCGATGCCCTCCTCGGCAAACCGGGTGGCAATCTGGTGGTTCATGTCGGAATGCACGTTCATCACCCAGTTCACATCGCGCAGGATCGCCCGGATCTCGAAATCAAGCGAATCCTGCCCAAAGCCCCGGAACAGGACATACGGGGGCGGGTTCAGGGCGACCATGGGGTGCGCCTTGCCGATCTCGAGCAGGATTTCCTCGACCTTGCGGGTATCGCTGCCATAGGCCACGCCGACCGCCACGATCACCCGGCCCACGGTGTTGCCGCGGGTGTAGTTGGTGACTGTCCCGCTGATCAGGTCCGCGTTCGGCACGATGACATCGGTGCGATCGAAAGTCTCGATCCGGGTTGACCGCACCGAGATCGACCGCACATAGCCGTGCTGGCCGCCCACCTCGATCCAGTCCCCCTCGGAGATTGGCCGCTCGATCAGCAGGATGATCCCCGAGACGAAGTTCGACACGATGTTCTGAAGGCCGAAACCGATCCCGACCGAAAGCGCCCCGGCCACGATGGCCAGCGACGACAGGTCGATCCCCGCTGCCGTGATGGCAATCACCGCCGCCAGGAATATGCCGACATATCCCATCCCGGCGACGATGGCGTTCTGCCCCCCCTGATCCAGCCGCGTCTTGGGCAGGACCGATCCGCGCAACGCCCCCTGCACCATCCGCGTCAGCACGTAGCCCATGGCGAACACCAGGGCGAATGTCAGGAAATCGGTAGGTGATATGCGCGTGTCGCCAATCGCAAAGCCTTCGCGGAACTGGGTCCATATCTCCTGCAGGTATGTCACCCGAGCGCCCCAGATAAGCGCCGCGACAGGCAAGGCCGCCAGCGTCAGGATAAAGCCGACGATCACCGGCAACAGGGCTTCGCCCGCGCCATCCTCGGTTTTCATGACCAGCGAATAAAGGTCGGTCACGAGCTGCTGCAAGACCAGCACCGCGCCGAACAAGGCCAGCGTCAGGATCGCGGGATAAATCAGGGCGTTGGCCGCGGCGGTATAGCCGACTGCCGCCATCAGCGGGGCCGCGAAAGCCACCAGTATCCCCAACCGCGACAGCACGGAAATGATACGCAGGCGGTAGTTTTGCTCGATCGCCGTTTCCGACGCCTCGTCATCCTCGCCGAACAGCGCACTAATACCCAGCCGCAGACCATGCGTCAGACGGTATAGAAACAACCCCGCCAGAACGAGGGCGGGAAACCCCGCGACAGCCGTGGTTTCGGGGGTGAAGTCAACGGCCTCACCCACCCGCTTCAGCACATCCTGCACCACCAGAAGTACCGACAAAGCCTCGATATTGAACCGGGAACCGGCCCTGTATCCCTCGCCGATCTTCACCGGCGCCTGCTTGTCGTCCTCGGGAAACAACCGACCTGCCAACCACCACCCGATCAGCAGCGTCGCCCCCCATCGAGACAAACCGTCGATGATCACAGTGCCCCGCAGCCCGATCAGGCCCGACGCGAACAGGGCCTCTTCCAGCACCACGATACCCAGCAGCGGCAACGCCACCTGCCCCAACGAGATCAGGAATTCCCAAACCCCGCGCCCGCGATGCAGCTTGCGGTGCGCGCTATGGCCGATCCGTTTGGCCCAGGCCCGCCCGCGCAGCAGCAACACGATCCCGACCAGCAGCAAAAGCAGCGTCTTGGGCAATTCGGATTTGAACCTGTCGCGCTGCGTGGTGTTGCCCCACGCTGTGGTCACTTCGCGGACAATCGCCCCCGACGCGCCCGACACCTGGGCCAATGTGCCCTGCCAATATCCGGGATTCAGTGGCGAAGGCCCGCGCGACAGCAACTCACGCGACTGGCGGTCCCGGATGATCCTGTCGATCTCGGACACCAGCCCGTTGGCGCGGGCATGGGCCTCTTCCGCCGCGACAACCGGCGCGCGCAGTGTTTCAAGCTGCGCGTTCAACTCCTTGCGGCGCTCCGCGATTTCCGTCGCTTCACTCTCGCCTTCGGCCGGCGCCGGACCAAGCGCATCCAGTTGTCGCTTGATCGTGGCGATCCGCGCCTGGTTGGCATTCTGCGCATCCAGGAACACCTGCCGCCAATTCGCGATCTGCGCGCGCAACGTCTCGAACGCCGCGTTCGAGGCCCGCCCGGATTGCACCGCCTCTTCGGCGCGGCTGGCCGTCGCGGACCACTGCTCGTAGTCGGGGGACTGCTGCGCGCCCATGCTGCTGGCTTCCGGCGGAGGCAGCATTGACTGCTGCGCAAGGGCCGGACCGCCCAGCAACGCCAGCAACACCCCGACAAGCGCCAGCAGATGCCGCGCCCGGAACGCCGCAGCGGGGCGCATCAGGCGTCCTCGAACACGGTCGGCAGCGCCGGCGCGTCCCGCTCCAGCCAGTCCGGCACGGGCAATTCCTTCTCGCGCAGAAAGGCCGGGTTGAACAGCTTGGATTGATAGCGCGTGCCATAATCGCACAGGACCGTCACGATGGTATGCCCCGGCCCCATCTCCTGCGCCATGCGGATCGCCCCGGCCACGTTGATCCCGGTCGATCCGCCCATGCAAAGCCCCTCCTCGGTCAGCAGGTCAAAAACCACCGGCAGGGCCTCCTCATCAGGAATCTGGTAGGCGAAATCGGGGGTGAAGCCCTCAAGGTTGGCGGTCACCCGCCCCTGCCCGATGCCCTCGGTGATCGAGCTGCCCTCGGCCTTGAACTCGCCCGTCGTGTAATAACTGTAAAGCGCCGCGCCCATCGGATCGGCCAGCCCGATCTTGACGCCCTTCGGCTGCAACGCCTGCGCCACGCCGGCCAATGTGCCCCCCGACCCGACGGCGCAGATGAACCCATCGACGTTGCCGGCGGTCTGGTCCCATATCTCGGGGCCGGTGGTTTCGACATGCGCCTGCCGGTTGGCCACGTTGTCGAACTGGTTGGCCCAGATCGCGC
>CAZOKA010000192.1:0-5162 GCA_964580265.1 uncultured Rhodobacterales bacterium
GGCGCATGCCGGGTTCGACGTGGAATGGTGGGAAAACAACACCGGCGACAAGGCCATCGCAGACCGCGTGACCAAGCGGCGCATGACCGACACGGAAGACCCCGAACATTGCGGACGCGGCGAGTGCATCGACAGCATATTTCTTGATTTTCTGCGCGACAAGGCCGCGACGATCACGCACGATACGGTGATCGTGCTTCACCAGATCGGCAGCCACGGACCGGCCTATTACCTGCGCTACCCGCCCGAGTTTGCACGGTTCACGCCCGATTGCCGAACGCCCGAATTCAAGGAGTGCAGCGTCGATGAGATCGTGAACGCCTATGACAACACGATCGCTTTTACCGATCATTTCCTTGGCCAGGTGATCGACCTGCTGGACGAAAGCGAGGCGGCGCTTCCGGTGATGATCTACGCGTCGGACCACGGCGAATCTCTGGGGGAAAACGGCCTGTATCTGCATGGCGCGCCCTATTTCATGGCGCCGCAGGAGCAGACCAGGGTGCCGATGGTGATGTGGTTGCCCGACAGGTTTGCCGCCGCGCTATCCGTCGATACGGGGTGCCTGCGCGCGCGGGGGAACGGGGCGGCCAGCCATGACAACCTGTTTCACACGGTTCTGGGTCTTCTGGACGTGCGGACGGATGTGCGGCAGGACGATCTGGACCTGTCCGCGGATTGCAGGACACCCACGCTATCGGAGGCATCGCAATGACGCAGTCGCGCCAAAAGCCCCCTCGCATTACAGGCCCGCGCCATTTTTTCGCCGCGCTCGGCTATTCGCTGGCAGGGGCGCGGCGCCTGTGGGCGGAGGACGCGTTTCGACAGGAATTGATCGGCGCGATCGGGATGCTGATCGTGCTGGCGCTGCTGGGCGCGTCGGGGGCGGAATTCGCGGCCTTCGGGGCATTGTTTGCGATCCTCGTCGCGGTTGAGGCCCTGAACACGTCGCTGGAATGCGTGATCGATCACCTGTCGCCCGATTGGTCGGAATTCGCGCGTGACGCCAAGGATCTTGGGTCGCTCGCGGTGTTTTGCGTGCTGGTGGCGCATGGCGTGTTGCTGGCGCATGTGACGTGGGGCGCGATTTTCGGATGAGCCGCGACGGCCTGCCGGTTTTTGTTGATCCAAGCCTGCGAAATCTCTAACTGCCGCGCATGGGCCGCCGAGCCGCCCGCGCTATGAAAGGGAGCCGCAATGATCCAGACCCCCTGTTACCTGATCGACAAGGCCCGCCTGTTGCCGAACATGGAGCGCATCGCGTGGCTGCGCGAAGCGTCGGGCGCGAAATCCTTGCTGGCGCTCAAGTGTTTCGCGACGTGGTCGGTGTTCGATTTCATGGCGCAGTACATGGACGGCACGACCTCCTCGTCGCTCTATGAGGCGCGTTTGGGGGCCGAGAAATTCGGCGGTGAAACACATGCCTATTCGGTGGCGTGGGCGGATGATGAAATCGCGCCGGTTCTGGCGGTGTCCGACAAGGTGATTTTCAACACCCGCAGTCAGCTTGAGCGGTTCGCAGCGGCGTCCGTCGGGCATGTGCGAGGCCTGCGGATCAATCCCGGCGTCAGCACCTCGGGGTTCGATCTGGCCGATCCGGCGCGGCCGTTTTCGCGGCTGGGCGAGCATGACCCGGCGGTGATCGCCCCGGTCGCAGACATGATCAGTGGTTTCATGTTCCACAACAACTGCGAGAACGCGGATTTCGGCCGGTTCGACGAGATGCTGACCCATATCGAGGACCGTTTCGGGCACCTGATCGACCGGATGGAGTGGATCAGCCTTGGCGGCGGCATTCATTTCACCGGGGACGGCTACCCGATCGAGCGGCTGGCGGAACGTCTCAAGCGGTTCGCGGGGGAGCATGGCGTGCAGGTTTACCTGGAGCCCGGCGAGGCGGCGATCACCAATTCCACGACGCTGGAAGTGACGGTTCTGGATACCATGTTCAACGGCAAGAACCTTGCCATCGTGGACGCGTCGATCGAGGCGCATATGCTGGACCTGCTGATCTACCGCGAAACGGCGCAGGTGGGCGACGACACCGGCCCCGAGGAATGGATGATCTGCGGCAAATCCTGCCTTGCCGGGGACATCTTCGGCAGCGGTCGCTTTCCCGCGCCGCTCAGGCCCGGCGACAGGCTGTCGGTGCGCGATGCGGGGGGCTACACGATGGTCAAGAAGAACTGGTTCAACGGCGTGAAAATGCCCGCGATCGCCGTGCGCGAGATGGACGGCACGGTGAACGTCGTGCGCAGCTTCGACTACGACGATTTCGCGGCGGCGCTGTCGTGATCGGCCGGTATTCTATTCTCACCCCATGACCCCAGACAACGGAGGCTGACATGAAACGAAACGTGCTTATCATCGGCGCGGGCGGCGTGGCGCAGGTGACCGCCCACAAATGCGCGCAGCACAATGACGAGCTGGGCGATATCCACATCGCCAGCCGGACCATCGCCAAGTGCGACACCATCATCGACAGTATCCGCGAAAAGGGCAGCATGAAGGTGGATAGGGTTCTCGCGTCTCACGCCATTGATGCAACCGACAGCGCCGCGGTTGCCGCGCTGATCCGGGAAACCGGCGCGCAGATCGTGATCAATGTCGGCTCGGCCTTCGTCAACATGCATGTGCTTGACGCGTGCATCGAGACCGGGGCGGCCTACATGGACACGGCGATCCACGAGGAGCCCGACAAAATCTGCGAGGCGCCGCCGTGGTATGCCAATTACGAATGGAAACGCCGCAAGACCTGCGCCGAGAAGGGCATCAGCGCGATCCTTGGCGTCGGGTTTGATCCCGGCGTGGTGAATGCCTATGCCAAGCTGGCGATCGACGACTACCTTGACGAGGTGCGCAGCATCGACATCGTGGATATCAACGCCGGCTCGCACGGCAAGTATTTCGCCACCAATTTCGACCCCGAGATCAACTTTCGCGAATTCACCGGCACCGTATATAGCTGGCAAAGCGGCCAGTGGCAGGAAAACAGCATGTTCGAGGTCGGCAAGACCTGGGACTTGCCCGTTGTCGGGCAGCAGCAGGCCTATATGACGGGCCACGACGAGGTGCATTCGCTGGCAACCAACTACCCGCAGGCCGACGTGCGGTTCTGGATGGGGTTCGGCGAGCGCTATATCACGGTGTTCAACGTTCTCAACAACCTAGGCCTTCTGTCCGAGCATCCGGTGACCACGGCCGAGGGGCTTGAGGTGGTGCCGCTCAAGGTGGTCAAGGCAGTGCTGCCCGACCCCGCCAGCCTTGCGCCCGGATACACCGGCAAAACCTGCATCGGCGACGTGGTGCGCGGCGTCAAGGACGGCAACGAGGTCGAGGTGTTCGTCTACAACGTGGCCGATCACGAGGACGCCTATGCCGAGGTCGGCAGCCAGGGCATTTCCTATACCGCCGGGGTGCCGCCGGTGGCGGCTGCGCGCCTGATTGCGCGCGGGGATTGGGACACGGGCACCATGGTCAATGTCGAGGAGTTGAATCCCAAGCCATTCCTGACGCTGTTGGACGATATGGGGCTGCCGACGCGTGTGAAGGATGCCAGCGGCGACCGGGCGTGGAACGCGCGGTAACGTACGAACCTGACGGGAAAACCTTACGAAACACCCGCCAGAGTACGCTCTGGCGGGTGTTTGATTTTCTGCACGGGCGCGGCCCGGATCAGGCGGCGGGCATGCGCCGCTCGACCACCTCGGCCAGCCAGCTACAGCCGGCCGGGATCGCCTCGTCGTTGAAGTTGTACTCGGGGTGGTGAACCATCGCGGTGTCGCCGTTGCCGATCAGGATGTAGGCGCCGGGGCGTTCCTCGAGCATGAAGGCGAAATCCTCGCCGCCCATGACAAGCGGCGCGTCCGAGCAGGCGCCGCTGACGTCGCGGGCGATCCCGGCGGCGAAATCGGTCTGCTCATCGCTGTTGACCATCACCGGGTAGCCGCGGTGGTAATCGACCTTGGCGGTCGCGCCAAAGGTTCCGGCGATCCCGTCGCAGATGGCGCGCAGGCGCGTTTCGGCAAGGTCGCGCATCTCGGGGCTGAGGGTGCGAACGGTGCCGCGCAGGTGAACCCGCTGCGGGATCACGTTGAACGCGGTCGAGGACGTCTCGAATGCCGTCACCGAAACAACGATCTGCTCGATCGGGTCGGCGTTGCGGCTGGCGATGGTTTGCAACGCCAGGACGGTGTGGCTGGCGACCACGGTGCTGTCGATGGTCTCATGCGGCTTGGCGGCGTGGCCGCCCTTACCCTCGATCTCGATATCGAACTGGTCGGTGGCGGCAAAGAAGGCGCCGGGGCGAATCGCAAACTCGCCCACGGGTTTGCCGGGCCAGTTGTGCATGCCGTAGACCTCTTGAATGCCCCAGCGATTCATCAGGTCATCATCGCACATCGCCTTGGCGCCGGCGCCGCCCTCTTCGGCGGGTTGAAAGATCAGCACGACAGTGCCGTCGAAATTGCGTGTCTCGGCAAGGTATTGCGCAGCCCCCAGCAGCATCGCGGTGTGCCCGTCATGTCCGCAGGCATGCATGGCGCCGTCTGTCTTGCTGGCATAGTCGAGGCCGGTCTGTTCGTGGATCGGCAACGCATCCATGTCGGCGCGCAGGCCGATGACCTTGCCCGTATTGTCGGATTTGCCGTGAATGACGCCCACGACGCCGGTTCTGCCGATGCCGGTGACCACCTCGTCGCACCCGAACGCCTGTAGCTTGTCCGCCACGATCCCGGCGGTGCGGTGCGTTTCATAGAGAATCTCGGGATGTTCGTGAAAATCACGCCGCCAGGCGGTTATGTCACTATGCAATTCGGCAAAACGGTTCTTTACGGGCATCTTGACGCTCTCCTGTCTGTTCGCGTGTCCGTCTCTTGTCAAACTGGCGCAAAGCACCGGGGCCTACAAGAGGCAACGCCCCCCGTGGCTCCCGCGCGCCCATTCTATCGGTATCTTCATCTTGCCAAAAATACTCCGGGGGAGTCGCCGCGTCGCGGCGACGGGGGCAGCGCCCCCTCCCCGGCCGGCCTCGCGCGGCCGGCTCGCCTACCCGGCGCGCAATTTGTCCAGCAGCCGGCGCATGAAATCATGGCCTGCGTCGAACTGATCGCGGGTGATGTATTCATCGGGCTGATGGGCCTGGGCGATGTCGCCGGGGCCGC